>DEIW01000091.1:0-8320 GCA_002352705.1 Bacteroidales bacterium UBA2764
AAAAAGCAGTAAATTTGCAGCCGTTTTTGTAGATTATGGAGAAAAAGACAGTTATATTAGCGATTGAGAGTAGCTGCGATGATACCTCTTCGGCAGTGATAGTAGATGGGGTGTTGATGAGTAATGTGATAGCGTCGCAGAAGGTACATGAGGAATACGGCGGCGTAGTGCCGGAGTTGGCAAGCCGTGCGCACCAACAGAATATATTGCCGGTCGTGGACACGGCGTTGAAGCGTGCAGGAGTGGCGAAAGAGGAACTCTCGGCGATTGCTTTCACCCGCGGTCCCGGATTATTGGGCTCGTTATTAGTCGGTACATCGTTTGCCAAGGGGCTTGCGCTGTCTTTGGGTATTCCGCTGATTGACGTAAACCATCTGCAAGGCCATGTGCTCGCGCATTTTGTGGAGCCGTCGGTGGAGCTGATTGCTCAGACGCCGAGTCTGCAAGGGGCGGAAATCAAACACCCCTCTTTCCCGTTCCTCTGTCTGCTTGTCTCTGGAGGAAACAGCCAGGTAGTACTTGTCAAAGCATATAACGACATGGAGATAATCGGTCAGACGATAGACGATGCTGCGGGTGAGGCCTTCGACAAGTGTGCGAAAGTGTTAGGATTACCTTACCCGGGAGGACCGTGGGTAGACAAACTCGCCAAACTCGGGAACCCGGACAAATATCCCTTTGCCAAACCCAATATCCCGGGCTATGACTATTCTTTCTCGGGCTTGAAGACCTCTTTTCTCTATACGCTGCGTGACATGTTGAAGGAACATGGGGTAGAGACGATTGATGAGCTGGCAGAGAAAGTGCCTAACCTGCGTGAGGACATGTGTGCGTCGCTTCAGACAACGGTAGTAGATATCCTGATGCGCAAACTCAAAAAGGCGGCTCAGGACTTGAAAATCAGTCAAGTAGCTGTGGCCGGAGGTGTCTCCGCCAATAGTGCTTTGCGCCAGGCGTTTATAGACTACGGGAAGCGTTTTCATTGGGAGGTGTTTATTCCACCTTTCTCCTTCACGACAGACAATGCCGCGATGGTGTGTCAGGCCGGTTATTTCAAGTATCTGGACGGAGATTTCTGTCGTATAGACGAAGTGCCATACGCCAAGACAACGATTTAAGAGTAGAAAGTAGAAAGACCGGTATGCTCAAAGTAGAAAGGATAAAAGAGTGGGTTGCACCCTACGCGGACATCATCATTTTTATGGTGACGCTTTTGGTTGCCAATTACTTCTGGAAATTCACGATGGTAGGGGATGAAGACGGCGAGATGGTTACTTGGTTCGGAATGGACGTAACGGCGCCTTTCGAATGGATGGCGTGCCATATAGCATATGTCGTTTATTGGCTCATCTCCCTCGTCCGGGACACCGCCTATATGGTAGATGAACACACTATTCGTTTCACTTCCGGTTCAGGGACCACCATTATCTGGGGGTGCACGGCATTAAAGCAAAGCTTCATCTGGCTCTGCTTGATGTTGACGGTAAGAGGAGGATGGAAACATAAACTATGGTTTATCCCCTTGGGATGGCTCTTCTGTTATGCGTTTAATATTCTCCGGATATTTCTGATTTCTCTCTTCATAGAGTTCCATCCGGACTGGTTCCCGTTATTGCATAACTATATTTTCAAGTACGCGTTTTACGCTATGCTTTTTGGTCTGTGGGTTTGGTTTGTAGAGAAGATACGATACGTTTCTTCAGACCGCTGATGATAGACCAAGTACGGCTGGCTTGTGTGCTGTCTCCCGTCATGATATCAGGTATGGAGGCGCCGATCTCTTGTTCCGGATATACAATCATATAACTATGGTCCGAGAAGAATTTGGCGAGCATATTCGGCACTTGGTCAAAGAGCGGGTTGTAGGACGGTGTAGAGGTACGGGCATTGATCATCACGATCATATCGTCCGGTCTCATCTGTTTGGCTATCATCAATACGTCTTCCCAGTTCTCCATCTCCCGATAACCGGCACGAAGGAATTTGCCTTTTCTATGGCAAAAAGTCTGTAGGGTTTTCTGGGTGTCCTCATTGGTGTAGAAAACGACCCGCGCGCCTATCTGGCTGCTCAACCGGCGTACTAATCCGAAGCAGGAGATGAAATCATGCTCTTTCTCCGCATAACGCGGCACGGCAACCAATAAGCGGGAAATGGTATTCAGAGGTTGGGCGGGATGGTAGATAATAGCCGCTTTGCGCTGATGGTGAATATGGTTGAGCGCTTCATTCCAGTCTATCTCATTGGATAACTCGGGCTCGTGTAACTCGCTCAACTCTCCTAACTCTTTCAACTCATAGTGCCTGTTTTCCGCAATGCTCATCATGAGCCATTCGTTCTTGCTCTTGTCCGCCTCCAGCCGTGCATCTTCTTGCAGCGCCAGCTGTTTGGCAGCGTACTCGGTGATGAACGACGAGGAGGTGCAAAGTACTAGAATCATTAGAACAGCGGCATTCAGAATCTCCGCATTGAAAATCTGTATCTCGTATCCGATGGTAACGATAGCCAAGGTCCCCGCAGCGGTAGCGTGGGTGAGGCCAAAAATCAACTGGCGCTCTACAGCCTGTAATCCGAAACTCTTCTGAGCTATCCATGCAGCTATCCATTTGCCGAAAAACTTGGTCGCAATCATCACCACCGCAATAATAATCGTACTCCAGCCGCTCCATAGTAACGATACATCTATCAACATTCCTACGCCTATCAGAAATAGCGGAACGAAGATATTATTTCCTACGAAATTGATTCGTTGCATCACGGGGCTGAGGTTCGGGACGAGTCTGTTCATGGCTACGCCGCAGACAAATGCTCCTAATATTCCTTCCAATCCACACCAGTCGGCAAGCAGCGCGGAGACTACCATCATCGTCATTACAATCAGGAAACCGCTGTTGGGGTCCGACCACCTCTTGAAGAACCGTTGCGCTAACCAAGGGAAGACAATTGTAATCAGCGTTAACGTTAATATAATCCGTCCAACCAATCCCCATGTTGTCAGAGAGTAGGTGTAGATGAAATTGCTCTTGATAACCGCTAATACCAGTAGTGCCAGTGAGATGGTCAGCATCGACCCTCCTACCGCGATGTTCACGGCTCCGCTTTTTTGCACACCGTAGCGGCTCGCAATAGGGTAGGTCATCAAGGTATGACTGCCGTACATGGCTCCCATTAAAGCACTTGTCACCCAGTTGTAACCCAATATCTTACTGGTCGCCAAACCTAACAAGAAAGGGAAAATGAAAGAATACAAGCCGAAGAGCATAGACCTGTTCCGCTGCTGGCGGAAATCATTGATATCCACCTCAATACCGGCCTGAAGCATGATATACAGCATGCCAATCTTACCCAACGCTTGTATCGCGTCTCCGTTCCCGATGAGCGCCAGACCGTATGGCCCCACCAAGATACCAACGATAATAAAACCGACGATGCTTGGAATACGGATCTTTCGGCAAATCATCGGAACCAATAGGGTGGTAGCCAACACCAATGCGATAATGACTAATGAATTGGTTATCATGGTTTGTATTCGGAAAAGGTCAAATAAATCGGCCTGTGATACTTTTTTTGTTCTTCTTTATGTCCTCAATGGTTCCTTCGGCAACGATTGTTCCACCGCCTCGTCCGCCTTCCGGTCCCAAGTCAATAATCCAGTCGCAGGAACGGATGACATCAGTATTATGCTCGATGATAAGAACGGTGTTGCCTTTCTCAACCAGTTTGCGGAGTACGTCCATCAACACATGGATATCCTCGAAATGCAGTCCCGTAGTAGGCTCGTCCAAGATATACAGCGTCTTGCCGGTCGAGGGACGGGATAACTCGGCAGCTAATTTGATGCGCTGACTCTCTCCTCCGGACAGACTGGTGGATGACTGACCTAATTTAATATAACCTAATCCTACGTCCTGTATGGTCTTGATTTTCCGAAGAATTCTTGGCTGAGGCTCAAAGAATTCTACCGCCTGGTTCACTGTCATGTCGAGAATGTCGGCAATATTTTTGCCTTTCCATCTGACCTCCAGTGTCTCACGGTTGTACCGCTGCCCTCCGCATATCTCACAGGGGATAAAGACGTCCGGCAGGAAGTGCATTTGGATAGTCTTGTATCCATTACCCATACATTCCTCACATCGTCCGCCTTTCATGTTGAAACTGAACCGGCCTGTCTTCCATCCTCTGATTTTGGACTCGGGTAATTGGGCAAACAAATCCCGGATGTCATTAAAGACGTTGGTATAGGTAGCAGGATTGCTACGCGGAGTACGGCCGATAGGCAACTGGTCTACATTGATGACTTTGTCGATATATTCCAGTCCTTCAATCGTTTTGTAGGGCAATGGTTGTTGTTTGCTGCGATAGAAATGTTGGCTCAGAATAGGGTACAGCGTCTGGTTGATTAGCGAACTTTTGCCGGAACCGCTCACACCTGTCACACAAATCATCTTCCCTAAAGGAATTCGTAGGGACACGTTCCTGAGGTTGTTTCCTGTACATCCGCTCAAGGTGAGAACTCTGTCTGGCTTAGCCGTTTTGCCATTCCCGTTGCCTTGTGCTCTGTCATGGACGGCGGTTACGCTCTTTTTCCCCCTCAAATATTGTGCGGTCAGTGTGTCTGTCTTCAACAGGTCGCTTGGCGTCCCGCAGAACAGTACCTCGCCTCCTAATCGTCCGGCTTTAGGACCGATATCAACAATCCAGTCTGCCTCGCGCATCATTTGTTCGTCATGCTCCACAACAATTACGCTGTTGTTCATGTCTCGTAGCTCTTTCAGACTTTTTATCAGCCGTTCGTTATCGCGTTGATGGAGACCGATAGATGGCTCGTCTAAGATATAAAGGACGTTAACCAAGCGGCTGCCTATCTGTGTGGCCAACCGGATTCGCTGACTCTCGCCTCCCGAGAGACTCTCGCTGCTTCGTCCGAGGCTCAGATAGCTCAGCCCAACGGACAGCATGAATTTCAATCGTGTGCAGATTTCTTTTAGAATAGGTGCTGCGATGGCTTTCTGTTTGGCGGTTAAACCATTAGGATCCTTAATATCTTTAAGGTCCTTAGGGGCCTTAGGGTCTTGCATGCTTTCCAGCGTCTTCAGGAGCTGGTCAATATCCATCTCGGACAAATCGGAGATGTTATATTTTCCTAATCGGTAACTAAGAGCCTCTTTGCTCAGTCTTTTGCCGTGACATTCCGGACATTCCACCCATTCTTCTTTCTCCTCCGCCTCTTCGTCTATCGGTTCGGAGATGGCTTGCAACTGTTCCCACCAGTTGTCCTGACGGATTGCTTCGTCAATATTGTCCTTGGTGTCTTGCACATTGTCGCTTCGTACTTTTCCTAACCCTTTGCAGCACGGACACCACCCGGAAGGACTATTGAAAGAGAAGGTATGCGGGGCAGGATCCTGATAACTCAGTCCTGTATCCGGACACATAAGATTTCTGCTGAAATATCTGACCGCTGACGGCTGTTCGCTGTTCGCTATCATCATAATTCCGTTGCCTTGCGTCATAGCTCGGTCAACGCTCTGCCGCAGACGGCGCGTATCAATCTCCTTCGTACTCTGTACTTCGTCACTTTGTACTTTTAATCGGTCCACCACTACCTCTATGGTGTGTACTTTGTATCGGTCTAATTTCATACCGGCTACTATCTCCTGCACCTCTCCGTCCACGCGGACATATACAAAACCCTTCTTTCGGATGGTCTCAAAGAGTTCCTTGTAATGTCCCTTGCGGGCATTGATAAGCGGAGCTAACAGCAGGATTTTCTTTCCGGCATATTCACGGAGTAACATCTCTACAATCTGTTCGTCCGTATAGTGCACCATGGGTTTTCCGGACAGGTAGGAATAAGCCGTCCCTGCACGGGCATAAAGCAGTCGCAGGAAATCATACACCTCTGTTATGGTACCTACGGTAGAACGGGGATTTTTGCTGGTGGTCTTCTGGTCGATGGAGATGACAGGACTCAGACCGGTGATCTTGTCCACGTCCGGTCGCTGCATCTGCCCTATGAACCCGCGGGCATATGAAGAGAAGGTCTCCATGTACCGCCTTTGTCCTTCGGCAAAAATGGTGTCGAATGCCAGCGATGACTTACCCGAGCCGCTGAGGCCGGTGATGACCGTCAGCCGCTTGCGGGGGATAGAGACGCTGATATTCTTCAGGTTATGAACCCGCGCACCGATAACTTCTATGTTGCCTTCGTCTTTCAAATGTCAATTCTCAATTCTCAATTCTCAATTCAAGCGCGCAGCGCCTTAATAGCTTCTTCGATGGAAGCAATTCGGCTCTCTGCGTCGGCTTTCTTCTTGCGCTCCAGCTCTACGATCTCCGGTTTGGCGTTGGCTACGAAACGCTCGTTGGAGAGTTTGGCCATGACGCCTTTGAGGAAGCCTTGCTGGTGTGCGAGGTCTGCCTCCAGTTTCTTGAGTTCCTCGTCCACGTTGATGAACGCATCCATGGGGATAGCATATTCGACTGTTCCTACAAGGAAAGTCGATTTGTTATTTGACATTTGAGATTTGTCATTTGCGATTGCTACGTTAGCCAATTTTTCAAGAAGCGAGGCGTACTCGTAGGTATCTGCGCCTTCGAAATAGAGCGTCAGTTTCTCTTTTTGCGGAATGTTCTTCGACGCACGCACATTACGTACGCCGGAGACAATCTCCTTGAGGGTCTCAATATCGCCAAGGATAGCTTCACCCTCTCCCTTGAGGGGAGAGTTGGAGAGGGGTTGGTACATGATACTCTCGCCCTCTTTGCGCTTATAGAGCTCGTGCCAGAGTTCCTCGGTGATGAACGGCATGAAGGGGTGGAGTAGTTTCAATAGACGGTCGAAGAACGCAAGGGTCGCTTCGTAGGTTGTGCTGTCGATGGGCTGTTGGTAAGCCGGTTTGATCATCTCCAGATACCAGCCGCTGAACTCGTCGGTGTAGAGCTTGTAAATCGCCATGAGGGCTTCGGAGAGACGATACTTGCTGAAGAGGTCAGCCACCTCGGCTTCTGTTTCGCCAAGCTTGGCATCGAACCAATCGATGGCTTGCCGGCTTTCGACTTTTGACTTTTGACTTTCGACTACTTCCCAGCCTTTGATGAGACGGAAGCAGTTCCAAATCTTGTTGCAGAAATTACGTCCTTGCTCGCAGAGCGAGTCATCGTACAAAATATCGTTACCGGCAGGTGCCGAGAGCAGAATACCCATACGCACACCGTCGGCGCCGAAACGCTCGATGAGGTCCAGCGGGTCAGGACTGTTACCTAAGCTCTTACTCATCTTACGGCCGAGTTTGTCGCGCACGATGCCGGTGAAATACACGTGCTTGAACGGCATCTTGCCCACATACTCGTAGCCCGCCATGATCATACGTGCCACCCAGAAGAAGATGATATCCGGTCCGGTTACAAGGTCGGCAGTGGGGTAGTAATAGTTGATCTCTTTGTTGTCAGGATGCTCAATGCCGTCGAACAAGGAAATCGGCCATAACCATGAGCTAAACCAGGTATCCAAGGCTCCCTCATCTTGTACATAATTGCCTTCCGGCTTCGTCTCCGAAACGATGATCTTGTCGTCCGGGTAGTTCTCGAGACCGGTCTGTGCCAACAGGTCAGCATCATAATATGCAGGGATGCGGTGACCCCACCAGAGTTGGCGGCTGATACACCAGTCTTTGATATTCTCCAGCCAGTTACGGTACGTGTTCTTGTATTTGGCAGGGTAGAAAACGATGTCATCGTTCATTACCGGCGGCAGGGCAATGTCGGCAAAATGCTGCATCTTAACGAACCATTGCAGACTCAGTCGCGGCTCAATAGGCACGTTCGTACGCTCGGAGTAACCCACTTTATTGTCGTAGTCTTCGATTTTCTCCACGAGACCGAGCGCCTGCAGGTCTTCCACGATCTGCTTGCGGCAGTCGAAACGGTCCATGCCGTGGTACTTGCGTACGTTCGGCTGCAACTCTTCCTCTACCGTGTCCATATTCAGATGGGCGTCCGGCGTGAAGATGTCGATGGTCTTGAGGTTGTATTTCTGTCCGAGGGCGTAGTCGTTCACGTCGTGCGCCGGCGTCACTTTGAGGCAACCGGTACCGAAACCGATCTCCACGTATCTGTCCTCAATGATAGGAATCACACGTCCTACGCCCGGCACAATTACGTGCTTGCCCTTGAGCCACTGGTTCTTCTCCTCTTTGGGGTTGATACAAACGGCGATATCGCCGAAAATGGTCTCCGGACGGGTGGTGGCTACTACACAGTAATAGCCCTTTTCATCTTTATATACGCCCTCCGGCAATTCTCCCTCCCTTGAGGGGAGGG
>DEIW01000091.1:8381-8544 GCA_002352705.1 Bacteroidales bacterium UBA2764
GCTGGGGTGGGGTTTTCCACTACTCTGTATTTCAGGTAGTAGAACTTGTTATGCTCGTCGTGGTAGATCACCTCCTCGTCGGAGAGGGCGGTCTGCCGCTCCGGGTCCCAGTTCACCATACGCAGTCCGCGGTAGATGAGGCCTTTCTTATAGAGGTCGCAGA
>DEIW01000185.1:0-3383 GCA_002352705.1 Bacteroidales bacterium UBA2764
TTTCCCATTTGCTCACAGCCATAAAAAGCTGATTCTCCGATTGACTTGAGCGAACGACCGGCGGTAAACTCTGTCAATGCCGTATTAAATCTAAAAGCCCTCGGATCGACATACTCCGCTCCATCCAAAAGGGTAACGGATGTTAGATTGTAACAATTCTCAAACGCACTCTCTCCAATAGATGCAGAGGTTGTCAAAGAAGCGATGCCGGTAGAATAAAATGCTTTGTTTCCAATTCGTTTGAGTGAAGAAGGAAGTTCTACTTGGGCTAATTTATAACAACTCTTAAAAGTCTCATCACTTATTTCTTCCACGCCGTCGTGTACTGTCAGCGTCTGTAAGTTATCAAGTGCACCAAAGAACACTTCTGGTTCGAGCACTTTGACTCCGCCACCAAAGGTAATGTTTGTCAGCGGACAATATGCAAAAGCCCGTTTCCCAAGAGAAGTGACGGCATCCGGAATAACAATCTCGTTCATTTTATTTGACGCAAAAGCACCTACTCCGATGGAATTAAGAGTTGAAGGCAATAAAACATCTGCAATATTGTTATCAGCAAATGCAGTACCTCCGATTTCGGTCAAACCTTCATTAAGCGTAAGCGAGATCATGTTATTTGCCTGAAATGCACTAACTCCTATGTGCTCGACCGAAGCAGGAATATTAACCATCGCGAGTTGATTGCCGAAGAAACTGAAATCTCCGATAGCTTTCAAACTACTGTTAAGCATAATAAGAGAATTTAGTTGACAGTTGTATAAAGCATAATTGCCAATAGAGTCCACCGACGCAGGAATGTCGATTGAAGTTATCGGTTCATCTTCCAAGATATGCGCACGCAACTTCTTCAAACCGGCAGGCAATGTAATAGATACCACTTGATTACTCATCACACCCAATAAATCCGTTACTGTATACGTCTTTCCGTTTTTACTGACTGTGTTCGGAATAACAATGTTTAAATCTGTGCTTAGCGTATAACTAATTACTTGGTATTCTGCCGTCATGTCGTCATCGTAACACCAACAAACAGCATTAAAACCATCACCGTAAATGTAAATAGCTGTTGATAAACGCCCCTCATCGGTTGGACCACTATAATCAATGCGTTCCGCCTGAACGGAGGTGATAGCCATGATGGCAGCGACGATAGAAAGTAAAAATTTTTTCATAATGGTTGTTGTTTTGTTGAGCCTCCGGCTCGGTTAATATTGTTGTTTTTTTGTAACCCGGCGGAAAGCCAATCCCGCCGAGCTTTGTACATTGTACTTTGTACTTTGTCCCTTTGTACTTTACTTCACTTCTGCGCCTTGTGCGTTATAGGTCTTGCCGTTGCGCTCGATGAGGAGTACACCGTCACGGAGGAGTTTATGGGTTACGGGTGACGGGTTACCGGTGACGGGGTCAATGCCGGTAGGCTCTTCCGACTTCTCCTGGATAGTACCAAACAATTTCCATCCGGTAGCATCTTGATAAGCAGCGAGGACGGAGTGGCCTTCCGAGAAAGGCACATACAGGGTCTTTTCTGTCGGGTCGAAGCCGTACCACTCGGGAGGAGCATATCCGCCTTTCTCATTGGAAACTTCAGGAGGAGTAGTAGCCTCCATCGTCACTGTCTGGATATTGGGGCAGCCGGAGAAAGCAGACATATGCACAAACTCCACATTGGCGCCGAGTCCCACTTTGGTAAGCGCAGCAGATTGAACCAGATTGGCATCTATCGACTGCAAGGCATCGGTAGCCTTTATCTCCGTAAGCGGGCAACCCGAGAACGCATATTCGCCCAGTGCCTGTGCGCCTCCCGGGTTGAGAGAGATATAGTTGCATCCCTGGAACGCGCGCATCTCCACAATCGTGCAACTTCCCGGGATAACCAGTTCAGCATTATTGCCTAAGTTGTAGTTGGAATGATGGAAGAAAGCACCTCCACGAATGGCCTTGAGGCCTTCCGGTAAGGTCAGCGATGTAATGTATGAATCATGGAGAGCCAGCGTATCGATCTCCTCGATGGTATATTCCACCTCGTCGTGCGTGATGGTGGCAGGGATAACCAGGTCACCGGAAGGAACAGTCGTGTTATAGTCATAAGCGTCTATGATAGTTCCCCAGAGAGAGCGGCTACCGGTTTGGTTGCAGACAGCTACTTTGTGGTTTCCGGCATCCAGAATCTTGAAATACAGAGTCTGACCGGAAGGAACCGTTTCTGCGAAGTCATACGGATGTGTCTTCTGCTCGTAGGTAAAACTAAGCGTGGCATCCGCCGTTACAGAGAGGGTAGCTGTGTTTTCTGCGTTGAACTGATCTGTTACATCCGTCTCGCCGTAGAGAGCTTTTTTGATGCCGTAGTAGGGGTTGCCAAAGTTCACCTGAATAGTGAACTCATCCCCTTCTGCGCGCTTGAAGGTGAAGTTTGTATTTGAGGCGTAATCCAATCCGTCCACCGTGAAGCTGACTTGCTCCAGCGAGGAGTATCCTCCTTCTATAGTGATATCATAGATAGGCAGCGTCTCTCCAATCTCAAGGATGTACTTGAAATCTTTCCATCCGTTCGCAGCTTTGTAAGCGGCTTTTGAACCTACCGGCACATATAAAATAGCGCGGTTCAGCAAGTCGGAGTAGAAACTGCCGTTGACCGTAGGAGGTGTCACAGTATGGATCACTACGGTATCAATCGATGTCGTAGCGTAGTAAGGGGTGCTTTGGCCCAGCGAAGAAGCCTCAAATCCATCAGCAATAGCGTTGCCTAATTCTACGTATTTGACGGCACTGCTAATGAAACAATCCACTCCGACGGCAGTGACGGCGTCGGGCAGTACCACGCGCTTTAGATAGGTACACCATCCAAAGAGTCCTTCGGGAAGAGCAGATACTCCGGATCCAAAAGTTATGTTACGGATACCCGTACCACGGAAAGCCTGTCCTCCAAGAGATGTCACGTTGTCCGGGATAACCAGCGAATGGAAGTCATAGCTGTCCATAAAGACGAAAGACATAGACTCACTGATACCGATATGGGTAAAAGTAGCTTCAGTAGGGAAGGTCACACTGGTCAAATCGGAGCAAGCCCGGAAGGCATTATCACCTATACCGCTGACGGTGTAGGTAATACTCTCGTGCTCTACGGTAGCCGGGATAACCAGATCTCCGGTCGGTTTGGAGTTGCCGGCCACGACCACGCATACATGGTTCTCGGAGTCGGTGATGTTGAAATAGAGAGTCTGACCGCTTCCGACTACAGCGGAGAAGTCATAAGCCCACATGCTTGCCGCCATAAAGGCAGCGCATAAAAGAGTGAAAAATTTTCTCATAATGGTTGTTGTTTTTGTTGAGCCTTTGGCTCGGTTAATAGATATTGTTTGTTTTTTGTAACCCGGCGGGAAACC
>DEIW01000185.1:3496-6421 GCA_002352705.1 Bacteroidales bacterium UBA2764
GTCTTGCCGTTGCGCTCGATGAAGAGTACGCCGTCGCGGAGGATCTTATTGGCTCTTCCCTTCAGGGAGGAGGCGGAGGTAGGCTGCTCTATCCCTTCTGTATTGATATCGCGCACCAAACGGACACCGAAGAAAGCACGACGACTCCATTCCATTGTTAAATTACGTACATCTTTTTGCATCAAAACATATGCTTCAGTTTTGGAATATGAATCGCATGTCCAATATCCCATACTAAGAGTCGCTACCCAAAATCTTAGTTCATCCCAATAAGTCTCATACCAGCCATACCCACATACAGGCAAGAATAATGCACCGGCTGCTTCCATTTTCGCCCATTCAGTGGGATTATATGTGTTAGCTGAAAAATCCTCTGCATCCCTTGCTGTTACGAATGTCAAATCACTTGGCAACTCCCAATTATCCGGCAAATAGATATACCCATCCATTCCGCATACATTGGCCATAGCCATTCCGTCCCAATCGAATAATTTGTCCCATTCTTCCTTGCTAAGAGTTCTCCATTCATTCGGCGTGTTGCCTCCGTTCTCAATAGGATTGCTCCCCCAATCGGTAAAGATTGTATAATCCGCGTCATTAAGACTCAATTTCATAGGATTATTACCTGTTCCCCATGCAAATAAATCTAACCAGCCTGTGTATTCTGGGTTGGTAATATTTTCATTCTCTGCAAGAAGAACGGTGTACTGATTAGGAGCGAAGCGCCACTTACCGGTAGATGGCTGGTACTGTAAATTCCCTTGCGCAAATTGCACTTGGTCACCATTTTCGTTAATGGTGAATCTGCCGGGCAGGGCACCTTCGATACCCTGTGCTTCTTTTACGTCAAACACCTTCCATTGCTCTGCGGCCAGATAGGCGCTTACGCTTTGAGCCGGAACATAGAGCGGAATCGTTGTGTTCACATTATAAAAGACATCCTCTCCCAGAGCCGGTGGATTGACGGCCTTGCAAGTGATAGTGGTCAAACCGCTGCATCTAGAAAAAGCATTCTTTCCAATGCTGGTGACGCTATTGGGAATCGTTACAGAAGTCAAACCGGTGCAATACCAGAAAGCATAATCTCCAATGCTGGTGACGCTGTTGGGAATAACCAAATCTGTTATTAATTCACCATTTAAATATAAGTTATGTGCATAAGATAATGGATTGGCACCATCGTTACCAAAACTGATTGCACACCATGCAGCAATGTCGGATATAAGCACAGAGGTCAAACCGGTGCAACCTTGGAAAGCATACTCTCCAATGCTGGTGACGCCTTCGCCAATGGTTAATGCGGTCAAACCGCTGCAACCATAGAAAGCATAGTTTCCGATGCTGGTGACGCTATTGGGAATCGTTACAGAAGTCAAACCGGTGCAGTTATCGAAAGCATAACCGGAAATTTTGGTAACGGTATTGGGCAAGTCAACAGACGTGAGGTTTTGGCATCCGGCAAACGCGTACTCACCGATAGTGGTGTATTGGCTTCGAGAGTCTGTTTGAATTGATTTTATCTGATCTTTGTATTGCGCCCAAGGGGTTTCAGAGAAAGAATCGTAATCATCCATCGGACCTGTACCAATGAGGTAGAGCGCACCGCTACCGGTGTTAAATTCCCACTCCATGTTTGTGCCGCAATCACCGTAGATAGTTTCTGCGGACAACATACCTGCTGTCAATACAGCGGTCAATAATAAGAAGATTTTTTTCTTAGCCGCAAGGGCACGATTAATTTTAAGGATAAAATTTTTCATAATCGTATTGATTTAATTGATAATGTTTTTTTTTGTAGCCATGCAGGGCTGATTACCCTGCATGGCTGAAAAGCCTATCTTAAATCCTTCCCTAAAAGGAAGGACTTTTGCGCTTCCGATTCCCAACACCCTTCCCTTCAGGGAGGGGGCGGGGGTAGGCTTATCTCATTTCAGCGCCTTGCGCGTTATAGGTCTTGCCGTTCATTTCGATGAGCAGCATGCCGTTGCGGAGCACCTTGGTACCGGGTACTTGGTCCCCTTGTACCTTCTCTACGCCTTGCTCCTCATTGATGGCCTCTATGTCAAACTCTTTCCACGTAGCTGTCTCCTTGTATAAATCCACACTCTCTGCCGGCACGTAGAGTGTGCATTGAGCCTTATTAACCTCGTAAAATACACGATAACCCAACCCTTGCGGAGTAGTGGCATAATTGGTGATTTCCGCCAAAGAAGTGCATCCAGCGAAAGCATAATGCCCCATCTTTGTAACACTCTCCGGAATGGTTACGGAACTTAATGTTTCACAACCATCAAAAGCATATGCTATAATCTCTGTTACGGTATTGGGGATGGTATAACTTGTTCTTGGATTGCCGGCAGGATATGAAATCAATGTCGTCTTATCCTTATTGAAGAGCACCCCGTCCTCCGAACTATAATTCGGATTAGCGGCATCTACATTTATAGCTGTCAGCGAAGGACAAAGGAAAACAGCGTTTTCTATATCAGAGACACTCTTAGGAATATTTACAGAGGTTAATGTTTTGCAGAAATCAAAAGATTCGTGCTTAATCGTTGTCACGGTATTGGGGATGGTATAAGTCGTTCTTGGATTGCCAATAGGATATTGAATCAATGTCGTCTTATTTTTATTAAAGAGCACTCCGTCCACCGAACAGTAACTTGGGTTGGTTGCATCTACTTCAAAAGCTGTCAGCGAAGGACAGTTCTGGAAAGCATAATCTCTGATATCTGTAACACTCGCCGGAATCTGTATTTTGGTCAACGAAAAGCAGTTGGCAAAAGCATACCTGCCAATCGTTGTCAAGCCGACCGGCAATGATACTTGCTTAATCTTCTCGCTAAAGTCATACCACGGAACTTCTAAAGCCGTATTGTATTCATATATCGCGCCTACACCATCTATAATAAGGAGACCTGATCC
>DEIW01000206.1:0-14228 GCA_002352705.1 Bacteroidales bacterium UBA2764
CCGCATTTTCGATTAACTAAAAAATATTTTAAATATACAACCATTAAACTTAAATAAAACTATGGCAAATGTAGAATGGAGTAACGGTATTGACTCCGTATCGGGAGCATTATCGAAACCGAGCAAGAAAGGTCAACACTCTTGCATCAAGATGCTGTTGGGTACGCACCGTACCGCAGCCACCAGCAGTAACCAATGTAACCGTCTGTATCTTCGCAAGAAGATCAAGCGCAGCACACCTCCAACAGTCAACGAACTCTTCATCCGTCAGCGTTTTGCTGCTGTACGAGCCGCGGTGAAAGCGCGTCAGGAGGACATGACGAAGATTGACACCGACATCGCGGCTTTCAACGCCCAGAAGGACACTGCCGGCGGCTGCACCACCATGAAAGCCTACCTCTGGAAAGTCTGCATGACGGACTACGACGAGCAGCATCCCCGTCCGTAACCTACTCAACAGCGAAGTGCTGAACGTCCTCATCTAACGCAATGCGCAGGCACTTATAACTGCCTGCGCATTTTACGTTTAAATTGCACTATCTTATCAGTCAGCTTGCGACCGAGGATGTGAGTTACAACCCACTCTTTGATAATCTGTCCTCTCGTCTTCTCTACCCAAGAACCGGCAAAATGATGGATGCAATACGTGTTCTTTGTCAGTTTCAAAACACGGGTACTGGTCAGCGGACAGAAATAATCCACAGGAAAGACATGCATATCATTCTTATAGACCTGATACTTGCCATCAATCTTGAATCCACCTGCTACCATAATATCTGCAATAGTAATGGTATTCGGAGTCATATCCAATGTTCCATCGGGATTGACAAAATGCTTGCCTTCGTAATATGCTAACTGTTCGCGTACCCAAACGCCGTGAGGTGCAGAAGCCATGAGACCGGTAACCGGAGCATTCGCCATACTGGCCTCATAGCCGGTAAACGCCGGTAACTCCATCAGCTCTCCTAACGGACGCAAAATCTCCACATCCGTGTCCATATATACACCACCATATTTCTCTAACGCCCATAGACGGACGACATCCGTTACAAAGGCAAATTTCCGATTATCATATGCCTCTCGGGCATACGGATACATATCGAGGTCGAAGGTCTTCTCGTTCCATAGCCGCAGTTCGTACTCTGGAAGATATTTCTTCCAACTCTCGATACATTTGAGTGCCAACTCCGGCATAGCTTTGCCGCCAAACCAACAGTAATGAATAATTTTTGGTATCATTTATTTGACTATTGCTAAAGACTCTTCTAATGGATTTCTAACTGACGTTACATATTTAAAATTCTCAGTAGGATACCCGGCAGAAACAATCATGATGATTTCTTCATTATCCGGGATATCCAATATTTGACGCAACTGCCTGTCACGTTCTTTTTCTCCCGCCCACATCAGCGGACAGGCCCCAATCTGATACGCATGTAGCGCATATAGCAGATTCATCACATACATTCCTCCTGCTTTATAAACCTCTTGATACTCATTATTTCCAAAAGCTTCCACTACAGACGTAATGATCAAAAGTTTATTTGCATTTTCCGCAAAGCCTCTACCTCCTCCTTGCAATGCAGCAATGCGCTTGATCATATCTTTATCACAAGCTACGTAAGTCTTATTCGGCTGGCGATTACACGCGGTAGGAGTTGTGCGTGCTAAATCTACGATAGCCCTGATTGTTTCATCGGAGATTTCCTTATCCGAGTAAGCTCGAACACTATGCCTTGAGCGAGCAAACTCCTCAAAACCATCATTCAAATGCACAAAGAATTGATCTCGTGTTACATGAGGTTGATGGTGCTCCGGGATATTTGCTCCTTCTAATAATTTATCTATGCCAGCTTGTAATCCTGACGGCAAGGCATATCCTAATTGTTTATGCACTTGGTTATATTCCTGCACCGCCTGCATCGCTGCGATATATTGAGGATGATGCTGATCAAAACCTAATTCACGGTACTTGAATAAATCTCCCACTACCACCTCTACTCTCTCCTTACCATGCCCTGGTTCAAAATTCGGCATAGCGAGACATTTCTCGATTACATGGTAATTAGAAATCATTACATAAAGAAAGCGTGATTGACTCTCATAGTAATCACAATTGGCATTCTTTACATATCGCCACCATGAGTGACGCAGACCTATCCACCTGCCGATAAATGCCTTTATGCGTCTGCGGATTTGAATCCCCTTATCGTTCTTAGTTTGTTTCATTGTTCTATTGCGTTTTTTAGCCATTCTAATGAACGTTCTTTATATGAAGCTATAAACATCTCATTATCAACAATTTTACCCCCCCCCATGGCATTTTTTGAGATTTGCGAAGTTTCCGTAACATACCTATCCTGAAGGTGGGTTTGGTTCAGTAAATTCAGTACGCGTCCATTGGTTTTAGAACGTCCTCCCTTCTTTGCTGCACAGCAGATAAAAGGACGACGGAAAACGATAGAAAAAGCAACTCCATGAAAACTGTTAGTGCAAATAAAATCTGCATGATGTATAATATACAACCATTCCTCCGGTGTTGGCGCCAGATAATTGTATCTTGCCCATCGCATATACTTACCGGCTAAATTTAGTATCGGAAGCTTAAGTTGCTTACTTAATTGTTTAACCGCATCAGCACAAAATGGATCACCAGCCAAATCAAAATACACAATATAATGTTTGGGAAGCCAAAGAGGTTTCTTTTCTTCTTTCTCGTATTCTTCCTTTGTCAAAAGCAATGATGGATCACACACATCGGTTACCGGAATATTCGTTAATTTCTGCACATCCGACACCGATTGTCTTTCCCGTATAGATATTGCACTAAATTTATTCAGCTCTCCTAACTGATAATCATTCAACTCCATTGGATTACCACCGGTAGAAGCCGCATATGCGATTCGCTTCACATGAGATGGTGCAAAATCCAATAAATATGAATCCAAATAATTACCGGCAACCGCGTTGGACCATACCGTATCGGATCCAACTATATATATATTGTCCTGCGGAGGATTTGCCTTTATCCATTCATGGGATTCCGTATGAGGGGTTGGATTTAGATATTGATCAACAAAACGATTAAAATGCCACATATGCATCAAATAACTATAGGCAACAAGAGGTTTATGACGGAGAACACCGTTAATGGTATAATGTCCATATGGATTATAATCAATCGTTTCGACCGTATGCCCCATTGCTTCGCAAGCATGCTTCAGCGCATAGCATTGCCACACCGCTCCATAGTTGAGTGCACGATGGAGAGTAAGTATTCCTATTTTGTTGCTTGATACCATGATGCATTTATTATACCAAATTCAAATACTCCGCTATTCTTTTGCAAGCTTTACCATCGCCGTAAGGATTAACAGCCTGACTCATTTTTCGATAAGCATCTGCGTTATCAAGAAGCGTACTCACCTCCCCTACTATCTTATCATAATTCGTTCCTACCAGATGGACGGTGCCGGACTCCAAGGCCTCAGGGCGCTCGGTGGTGTCACGCATTACCAATACCGGTTTGCCTAATCCCGGTGCTTCTTCTTGAATGCCACCGGAATCGGTTAGGACGATAGTCGATTTCTCCATTAAATACACGAAACTCAAATACTCAAGTGGTTCGATGAAGAACAAGTTGGAATGTTGTGTCAAATCTTCTCCAAACACTTCGTGTATCGGTTTGCGGACATTGGGATTGAGATGCATGGGATAAACAAAATCTACATCCGGATATTTGGCAGCCAAATCACGGATTGCCGTACACATAGAGATGAATCCATCACCAAAGTTCTCCCGTCTATGACCGGTAATCAGCACCATACGCCGGGAGCCATCCAAACGAGCCGTATCATATCCGGCTTCTTTCAACACTCCTGCCAACTCCTTTTGCAGACCCGCGTCATTCTTGATCTTATCCACCACTAGATACAGCGCATCTATCACCGTATTGCCGGTGACAATGATTTGGTTCTCCGCTACATTCTCACGTAAGAGGTTCTGCTTGGCAAGAGGCGTAGGTGCAAAATGATGAGTTGCAATACGGCCTGTGATTTGTCGGTTCATCTCCTCCGGCCATGGGCTGTATATATTATGTGTGCGGAGTCCGGCCTCCACATGCCCGACAGGTATCTGCTGGTAAAATGCTGCCAAAGCCGCAGCTGTGCTCGTCGTCGTATCGCCATGAACCAGCACCACTTCCGGCTGTACTTCTTTCAGCACATCCCGCATACCCACTAACACGCGGCTCGTAACATCATACAAATCCTGATTTGCCTGCATGATATTCAGATCATAATCCGGAGTGATATCAAAGATATGCAGCACTTGATCAAGCATCTGCCGATGCTGTGCTGTAACGCACACGACCGTTCTGAACTTCTCCGGTTCACTCTGTAATTTCTTCACCAACGGTGCCATCTTTATCGCCTCCGGTCGTGTACCAAAAACTAAAAGTATTGTTTTCTTATCTCTCATATATAATTCAAACGATTATTTCATTCTTATTCCTAATAATTTTAAACTTGCTTCGGGAGAACCATACTTCTCCCAGTATTCTCTCGCTCCCTTTTCTAACTTATGACGGTAATCCGGATGTGTCAAAATATATTCTATTGCCTCACGCATAGACTCTTCATTATTTTCTACGAAATGGATATTCACACCATGCTCTAGTGGATAAGGCAAATCGTTGCTGAGTTTTGTTGAGACAATGCATTTTCCTAAAGCCAGATACTCCCCTAACTTCCATCCATGACAATCCCAAAATGCGGGAGTATTAAAAACCAATGCGCTGCGCTTCGTTTTTTCTATCCACGATTTCATTGGTTCTCCATGTTTTGCGAGGACTTCGTTGGAGTTGGTGTTATTGCGAATGCCCCCCCCGTCTTTTAGAAGCCCTCCTTCGAATTGGCACAAGGAGACAGATTTACATGCCTTAATAAAATAGGCTCTACGCAAATTCACACCTTCATCGTTCTTATTCCATTCGTCATTATACCATAACGTGCTAAGAAAGAACACATAATTATCTTCGGACACAATTTGGTTATCGTACTCAGATAATGGCAAACGGTTCTTCCATGTTTTATATGCACGTCCAAAGTAATGCTTAATATTCTGGAATAACTTTATCTCTGCTTTCTGTTTAACTTTATTCCACTCCGCACAACGGGTAATCAACTCAGGAGCTTTGCATAAATTGCACAATGCCGTTATCATTCTCTCCACCATAGACGAGTCTCTAACGCCGAAAGAAGGCACTAATGAAACTAATTTAGGATATTGCTCTTTCGGATAATGGGCAAAATTTGCGTTCACAGAACCATATACATCGCACCATTCATAGTTTTGTTCATGGATTCGATAGGAATCATTGAGATGCAGGTAATACTTCGTTTGTTTACCACCTTCTACTATAACAAACCGCATATCGCTCCCTAACAAACCAAGCTCTTTGAATGGAGCGATGCTATAATGCAAATTATTCTTGCATACTCGTCTCAACTCTTCCTTATAAAAAGAGCCATACGAATAACTACTTCTTGGATCTATAATCACTTTCATTTTCTCATTCTGATAATTTTCGCCGGATTGCCTCCTACGATAGCGTAATCCGGCACATCGTGAGTTACTACAGCTCCTGCACCTATTATACTATGCGCGCCAATGCGTTTACAGCCTGGAAGAATAATCGCCCGAGCCCCAATCCAGACATCTACATCTATCTCTAATGGAGAATCAGGAAGGTCTCCGTTTGCTCCAATATACACCTCCGGATTGTCGAACCTATGTCCTCCTCCTAAAAACATCACCTCTTCTCCCATCATTACATTGCCATGGATCGTAACGATGCGGTTATGACAAACAAAGTCTTTACCTATAGCCGCGTTACCAAGCACATGGAAATTTCGGCCATTGCCGATATAAGCTCCTTGCTCTAAATTAATGTCTGTTCCTTTACATTCCCCAAACATATGTCTAGCACACTGATGACGTAGCCATTTCGCGAATTTTCCAAATATTCCTCGGTTTGACTTTGGAAGATGCATAGCGAAGCCATAATACAATATGGTATAAATTTTTCTCATTTTCTTAAACTCATTAATGTACAATATAACGCAGGGCTAATATTTGCCAGAATGATTTTGATCTTATGCGATAACATTTTTTCTTTCTTAATAGAAAGCGGAAATATTTGGAGTGATTGCAACTCATGAAGATATGGTATTCGTCCATTAGCAGACATTTTAGCTAACATGCCTAAGACTGACATAGTAGTAAAAGAGGTCATCCATGTGAACCATACCGGATCTTTAACAAATTGGCTTTGCTCTTGAAATCCACGTATTAACCTTATCTTATCATCAAGGACTTTTTTTCGTTTTGCAGTATCTGTTGGCAGTGTGATTGACCCTTGCCTCCATAAATAGTTATATACTATCTTCGATGTTGAAGCTGCTCTCTTTGCTCTTATTAGCATCCTAGGTGTCCAATCGGTGTCTTCGAAATAAATCTTTTCTGTGAAAAGTAAGCCTACCCTATCCCTCCCAGAAGGGAAGGAGTTAATTGTAATGCAGTCTGTAGGTACTATTAAATCTCGGCGAAGAATGAATTGCCATGCGTAACACCCAGGTCCCAATCGCTCGTTAAGAAATGTTTCACCATTGGTTACTTTTTCGCTAAAATCTACATCACGTTTCGGATTTTTGTTCAGGTGAAACTCTTCATTTTGTTCATTTACATTTCTGAAATTGAACCGCAACACATCCAGATTATCTCGCTCTACTTGCATCATCAAACCGCCTAAGACATTCGGTTCGATATAGTCATCTGAGTCCACAAACATAAGGTACTCGCCTTGCGCAGTCTCTATACCGGAATTGCGTGCTGAACTTAATCCACCATTCTTACGATGAATGACCTTGATAACAGGAAACTCTTGACTCTTGACTCTTGACTCTTGACTCTTTATTACATATTCGTCGCATATCTGCGGACATGCATCCGGAGACTCATCGTCAACAAGGATTATTTCATAATCCGAAGCTGGTAAATCTTGCGCAAGCAAACTATCTACGCATTTACGCAAATACCGCTCCACTCCATATATCGGTACTATGATTGAGAGTTTAATCATCTATATATTTTACAATTGAATTATACCATATATCATATGCCTCTTTCGTTAGATGCAAGCCATCATATGACAGGTTCTCAGGAAGCGCACCATCAACCACATAGGCATTATGAACATCCACATAAACGAGACTTCTTGCTGCAGCAATCTTCTCAATGATTGTATTTGCCTCACGGATTTTTTGATTATCGCAATAATCGGATGATGCGGTTACCGGCAAGATACTCTCTACATATAATTCTGCTGCCGGCACAGCAGAACAGATAGAATCTACTAAAACTGCATACCAATGTTCAAAATCCGACATCGTTTGGTTCTTTAGACCATTAATCCCGGCCATAAGAAATATTTTTTTCGGCTGTACAGCAGCGATAGCATCTACACGACGAAGCATCCCCTTTGTATCCTCACCTATATATCCGAGATTAATAGACTTCACATTAGGAAAAGCTTCTTGGAAATCTCCACCTGCAGTCTCGGAATCACCAAAGAAAACAACATCTACCGCCATATCTAATTTCGATATACAATTATTCCAACTCGCTACACAATCAGTATCTCTACGCTCGGGTACATAGGGTTTGTGATTTATTTTAGCCATCATACGTTTAGAGAAATCGGTTCTCACAAAAACAACGTAGTATAAGGCGCAACACGATAGCATAAATAGTCCTGCTAAAATACCAATCCATAGTTTGTATCTTGTTTCAGTCTTCATAATCTTCTAAACACTTTACACATTACACCATACACTTACGAAGTTTCACTTCACCCGTATTCAACCAATGTACCCAATCCCATGCAGACTCCCATCTATATCTTTTCAACCACTTCGATTTATCAAACATATACATATTTACGTACGTACCATTATCATTGGCATCTGCGGGGAGAGGAACAATATAATCAATATCTTCATATTTTCGAACAGAAAAAACAACTTTTCCTTTGCATTTAATTTTATTAAGTGAAAGAAAGTCCTCTTTTGAAAGATATGGATCTGCACCAGCATTGTCTGTTCCAGGTCTGTCAGACATGATGATGAAGAGATTATCGTAATTGATACGAGTCCGACGTTTGTTCCAATCGGCAGCAGCTTCTTCTTTTGAACGTGCGTGATTAAAATGAATCATCACATCTCCGCACCATGCAGTGGGGGTCGGGTCTATTCCCTCTACAAAGCGCAGTTCCTGAGACATGTAATATGGTAGATTATTGACAAAACGGATAAAATCCTTGTCATAAATCCAAAGATTAATGGTTGGAGATAAGAATTGTTTACCTAATTTGTGATACATCACGCCGCCAATACATGTATCTGTGATAATCGTAAAATTATCATTGCGCAAGCGCATGCGATACCATGCGTTACTTATTTTTTCATACAGTTTTACTATTTTTCTCATTTTAAAATCCTCCATTTTTCAAGTTTGAATAATACTCTCTCCATAAAATATACGAGCCCCCAGAGGTGGTATTTCTTCAGTCGCTGATACTGCAAGGTGGGGAAAGAGAAAGCATCATAATCATGCAGGACTGCCTGGGGAAGGATTGATTCCAGATATTCGCGGCGCTCACGCTTGATAAGTTCTGCGTTTTTTCCATACGATTCACTTACTCCGTTCATGTCAAAAATAGTGACATCAATATTGGTATATACCGGTTTCTCCCCGCCAAGAACAATGGCACGCACATACCACTCCCAATCGGAGCATATCTTCATCTGCTCATTGTATGGCCCGTATTTCTCAAAGAGATCACGACGGATGTATGCGCAATCATGGTTCAATGTACCTTTATAGAAATAGAGGAACGACTCCGGGGTGTACATATCGCCGCCGCATGTATCACGATTGATGATGGTTTTGCCGTCGTAGGACTTCAACATGTTGCCATATAGAATGCTAACGGCATCCCCGTTGAGTGTTGAGCGTTTAGCGTTTAGCGAATCCAACGCAGCCATCATGCGCTCGGTAACATCAGGAGCAGCAAGAAGATCACCGGAATTCAGGATCTGGATGTAATCCGACAATTCCTTGTTCTCCACTCCGCTTTGCTTCGGTCGATCTGCTTTGCCGTACTTATCTTCACTACGTTCCGAACGATTAAAGGTATCGACGACTCTTTTGCCTAACGCAATTTCGATGCCTTTATTCTTATCCTCAACAAGCTCGGAACGATTAAGGGAATTCACGATACGCCTACCTAAGGCGATCTCAATTCCTTTGTTCATGGCGTTGTAGATGCCGTTGTCCGGCTCGGAGAGCCATTTAACTTGAATGGTGGATTGATCAATGGTGACGCAGCGTTGCTGCTTAATGGTGTTCTCGTATTCACGAATGACATCTACGGAACCATCGGTAGAACCACCATCGATGATGATGTGCTCGATATCGCGGTAGGTTTGTGACGCTACAGAGGCAAGGGTCCTGCGCAAGCCTTCGGCGTTGTTGTAGTTTATTGTTATTATTGATAGTTTCATGATTTTAACAATGGTGGATTGGTTAATGGTGAGCGCGCTACGCGCTAATGGTGAATTCTATTGCTTATTGATTAATGGTGACGCGGCAGAGCCGCTTAATGGTGCTACACCATACACTATACACCATACACTATACATATCACTCACCACAGCAAATACCACATATAGAACGGCAGCGTCAGTAGCGCACCATTCCGACCTACATTGTAATCCCCGAACTTCAACGCAGAATACACATGATATTTCTCCGGATGCTTGAGCACCGTCTGCAGCGACTTTGCATTACCCGTATTTGCCTTGCATTCCAACAACGTACAGACGTCCTTGTATCGCATCACAAAATCAATTTCCAAACCGCTCTCCTTGTGGAAATAGTACATCTTCATTCCCCGTTTCCCCATCAGATCGGCCATCAGGTTCTCGAATATCGCCCCTTTATAACTCAGCAGATTGCCTCTCAGGATATCCGACTGCGTCTCCTCGCCCAACATACTCACGAACAATCCCGTATCCGTCATATACACTTTGAACTGCTCATCAATCGCATTCCCATCCAGCGGCAACTCCGTGATCACCAGATTATAACAACGATGAATGATTCCCGCATCCTCAATCCACTGCAAGCAACCTAGATAGTCCTTACTCCGTCCACCAGGTCGAACCACCGAGTATTGAAATTTCTTGTTCTCCTTACTCAGCTGACGCGGTATCGATTCAAAGCATTCCCGTATCCGCGGCTTGTCTTCCATCCGCGCATACTTCACCATGTCACCCTTATACTCGTCCACTATTGCGCGTTGCACACGCCGCAAATGATTGATGTTATGCGTCGTCAGGAATGTCTCCACCGCTTCCGGCATGCCTCCAACTATCGCGTACTCCAGCATCAACTGACGCATCCGAGCATGAATCCCGTCACCTACCGGTTCTTCTTTCTCCAAGCACTCTCGCAGGTACGCATCCACTTCCGATTTGATTCCGTTCGCCCACAGCCATTCCTCAAAATCCATCGGGTACATCTCCACAATCGTCTCGAACCCCACCGGTATTGATGCTTGTTGTTCCTGTTGCTCCTGCTCTTTGGTCTTGTATCCGTTCACACCCAACAACGAACCTGTGCATATCACGTCATACCGTCCGTCCAAGCATAAGAACTTCAGTGCTCCACGTGCTCTCGGACAATCTTGAATCTCGTCCAGTATCAAGCATGTCTTACCAGGCACAAACTCTGCATCCGGCAAGGCTGCCGATATCGTCATCGTCAAGTAGTCCACTTTCAGCGAGTTGTTGAACAACGACACCAATGCCGGATCCTCACGAAAATCCATGTACACCACGTGTTCATAGTTCGCATACGCAAACTGTTTCACCGAGCTGGTCTTGCCGCATTGCCGTACACCTTTCACCACCAATGGCTTGCGTTTGGGCTCATTTTTCCATGCCTCCAATACGGCTTCAATCTTACGCTTATACATAACATGATTGTTTTTCAGCGATTTAACATTTTTTCAAGCGACTTTCCCTTTGTTTCCTACACTTTTCCGAGCCACTTTTACATACTCCTACACACTTTTTGGAGCGACTTTCAACTGCAAAGGTACTACTTTTTTTTGATATACGCAAATTATTTAGCTATATTATTGCATTTTAGGCATTTTTTGTACCAATTTAAAAATCCACCATTTCACCATTTAGCAAACCTTACTTGCGTTACCATTTTACCATTTAGTGCCACAGGCACGGATCATTTCATCATTTCATCATTCCATCAATTCACTCTATACTCTACACTCTACACCATACACCATACACTAATTCTGCCTTTTAACCTTCGGCATTGTTATAATTTATGGTAATAATCAACAACTTAATACTACATTATACATAAATCCTTCCCTTGAGGAATTTTGGTTTCTCCATCAAAACACGACACAATCTATTAATTGTCCTTTTCCATAATGGTAAACGCTGACGACAATTGACATTATAGAACGCATTGATAATCCGTTTGTCCTCATAGATGACATCCAAAAATTTCGGATTCTCGTTCTGATTGAGTTCGGAATGCTGCAATGCCGCTTGCGTACCACAGTTTTCACCAGAGCCATCCAAACCAATATTATCCACATACGACTTACAAGGAATGATAGCCACTGCATGGTGTTCAAAATGCGCCATCGTAAACAAAATCGACCATATATTCAAGCCCCTTTCCTGATGCATCCAGAACATCTCAAATTCATCATCTCCCATTCGATTGAAAGCCTCGCGCATGGCAGGAGAGTGCTTCATTGTTTCATAATGCGATGCAGACCAATCTGTCTTCTCCCATCTATCTTTCCATGTAGCCCATCCCCATGAGCAGTTTCTCAAACAAGCATAGGTATCATAATCGTAATCCTCCGGAATTGTCATCTTCTGTGAAGGATAAGCATAAGCTCCTATTGAGAAGACAGCAGGATAACTTTCATAGAAATCCAACGCTTTATTCATATAACTCAAGAAAGCCGGGGATGCTACTAAATCATCCTCCATCACTATCACGCGTCCATACTTAGTTACTATATCCGTAACTCCATCGCGTATTGAGCGTGCTAAACCTTTGTTGGCCTTTTGCACAATGATATCTACTTCTCCACACCATTGCTTGGAGTGAACAATCTTACGCACCTCTGCATTGCGTAGCTTCAACTCATCGGTAGCATTCATTTGGGGTCCATCCACATAAATATATAGATGACTTTGGGAAGCTAAGGTGTTAGTTGCCAATGCCTCCAATGTACGCAAGGTATGATCCGGGCGAGCGTAGGCAAAAAGGACTATTGGTGCTAATCTTACTTTTTCCATAATTTAGCTAACAATTGATCTGCCAAAACGGAATTGTAAAACTTAAAATTCGATTGGAAGCACTGATATTGATAATTCTGCGCAACATTAGTCACAAAGGAAGGAGGAGATGTAAAACCACGCTTGCTTGCATAAAGTATATAGTCAGGAACCATACCCGCCAATATATCTTTGAAGTACTGTTTGGGCTTACCTGGGACATACTTGTACTCTAATGGCAACGACATCACATGTTCATACAATTTATAATCTAACAGAGGAGAACGTACTTCTATAGAACATCCCATACTCAATCTATCTGACAAATATAGATATGCTTGCGTCATCACTGTATCAATACAATCATCGTATATCAAATCCACCTCTTTACTGGATGCACAAAGAGGAAAGCCTTTCTGAATCCGATAACGATAATCCTCCAACGATATAGTCTCGCCGTTCAACAACAAGGTAGCATTCTTTAAGAATCGATAGTAGTCATCATGTATCCACCATCCATAATAACTATCCACCAACTTATGCGGATAACCGGCATAGAGCACCCATTTTAAGTGTTGTTTCATAAACCGTAACCAATGCATTTTTTTCTCTTTGGAATTCCAAGGGAAAATAGCCTCATGTTCGCGACGTAACTTTAGTGATTCGCCTAATTCATTCCATGCCGGATAACCATAGAAAAGTTCATCGCCTCCCATACCACCAAGCAAAACCTTAAAACCAAGTTCCTTCACTTTCTTAAACATCGCCCATTGAGCAATTGCAGTAGAGTCCGTCATCGGCTCATCAAGATACGATGTCAATTCGTCAAAACTATCAATATAATCGTTCTCCGATAATTCTATCTCATGATAGATGAACCCTTGCTCTCCGGCAAAACGTTTCGCCACATCCCGCTCGTCTTGCGCATGTGAACCGGTATAGCCAGTGGTAATCGTATGTACCTCATGACCACAACGTTTGGCAATAGCAGCTACCGCGCTACTATCCACTCCTCCACTCAGCATCACGGCGACAGGCACATCACTCCGCATCTCTATATCAACCGCTTCATGTAACAATTCTAAGGTTTTCTCTTTAGCTTGCTCTAACGTTCCATCAAAATCATACGTACGTTTCCGTTCCCAATAACGTTTATGCTGCACACCATTGGAATTGATAATTAGCATTTCTCCGGGCAGCACACGTTTGATTTGTTCAACCCACGTATTTCTCGGGTTAACACCTCCGGTAAATCGTATAGGCTCCAATAGTGCTTGAACGTTCAGCTGAGGGTTCGGTACATACTCTTGCATTATAGTCTTCAGTTCGGAAGATATAATCACACCACATGGTATCTCCGCATAATATACACGTTCTTCACCTATCCTATCTCGCGCTACGATCAGTTGCTGCTTTTTCGTATCATAAAGACAAAATGCGAACATGCCGCGCAGATGATGTACGAACTCTAATCCGTATAACTCATATAGATATAGTATTACTTCGCAATCAGAATCAGTAGTACACTCATATCCTTTAGCTGCAAGGTCTTTTTTCAGTTCACGATAGTTGTATATCTCACCATTGCTGATGAGTACTAACGATTTATCCTTGCTATAAAGCGGTTGCGAACCGGATTCCAATCCGATAATCGATAGACGCACATGCCCGAAAGCACAATGCTCATCGTTCCAATAGCCTTCGCCATCCGGTCCACGATAACGCATCCGATCGTTCATGTTCTTGACACGTTGAAGGTCATTTTTCGTAATCGCTGTA
>DEIW01000206.1:14250-15943 GCA_002352705.1 Bacteroidales bacterium UBA2764
CGATATACTGCGTTAATTCCACACATAGTATTTTATTTTATTGATTTTCTTATTTGTTCATATATCAACTCGGCATTTTTTTCTGCAGAGAATTCTTCTTTTGCCACCTTCGCAGCAGCGTCACCTTGGAGTTGCAGTAACTCCGGATGGTTCACATAATGTTCAATAGATTCAGCTAATCGTTCTACATCGCCCAATGGATATATCATTCCTGTTTTGCCTTCAGCAATCAACTCCGGATTAGCTCCAGAATCAGATACCACCACCGGCATATGCATCAACATATATTCGATAGTCACTCTTCCAAAAGCCTCATCATGCGCAGCCACTACCCCTATGTTCATATCGCGAAGCACTCCAAACACGTCATCAGTATGTCCCACAAAATGCACCATATCTTCTATATGATTGACTCTTACGTACTGTTGCAATAATGTAAGGTACTCCTGCTTATTAGACCCTATCAAATAGGTCTCTATTTCTATACCTCGTTGCCTTAACACCACCTGTGCTTGAAGCAATTCCAATTGATTTTTCTGAATACAGAGTATGCCAGAGCACACCACCTTCAGTTTTCCTTTTATCACATTTTCATTCCGTTCAGCCACACCATTCGGCAAATCCACTCCATTATATATACGCACCATTCGATCATTCGGCAAGAATTGACGATATGCAGCCACCATATAGTCACTAATCAGGATGTGCGTTTTTGTTGTTGGCAAAGCCCATATTTTTTGACTTAAAAATTTGGATAATGATAGTTTAAAATTAAACTGATTCATTGCTTCGCGATATTGCCATATATGTGGTATTTGCATATATCGAGCCATAAAAATCCCGATATTTACGCATACACTATTCGTGTAAACGAGCTCCGGATGGTAGTCCCCAAACAAACGACATAACTTCGGAACACGAAAATAATTAATGACCTGTTTGCGTTTATTCAACAACCATTGAAATAGTCCATTATTACAATTCACCCACCAATAATAGTGGCTTACTTTGTAGGAAATATTTCCTTTCTCTAATTGCGCACACATCGGTCCCTCCGATGGCAAAAGTACCAATGGCTGCACTCCGTGTTTATCTCGCAAAAGCAACATGAGTGACAGGAGCGATTTATTAGCCCCGTAAAAACCGGCATAATGTGTCACAAAAAGGATAGTCATTCTTTACATATTTTATGGTACCAACCAAGAAACTTTTTCAGTCCTTTATGTTGCTCAATCCAACTATATCTTGCCAACACGGCACGTTCTTTCTTCCATTGGTCATAATCCGGCAAAACTTTAGGGAGGAAACCTTGAGAGAATATTTGTATGTGCTCATTCTTGAAAGTCTTGTCTTGAGCATATTTTGTTGATAGGCCGTCTAAATTATAATCAGTAGTAATTATATTGACCCCTTGAGTCGTTGCACTACCCAATGCTATCGCCTTGTACCAAAAGTCCATATCAGAATTGTACCGAAAATCTTCACGATACATGCCGTACTTATCAAATAGCGTATGCTTAATAAATGTTGATTGGTGAGGTAGTCCGACAAAATACAAGTCTTTCAATGTAACTTTTGGAATATATGGGGAGCACCATACCACATTCCCATTATCAGATACATTGCACCTTGCATTAATGATATCAGCTTCTAATTTCTCCTCAAACACTCGCGTCAGTACATCTCTGGCGAT
>DEIW01000153.1 GCA_002352705.1 Bacteroidales bacterium UBA2764
TGGTGAGGACAGTTCATCGGCTTGAGCATATACTCCTCATCCTCCTCTGGGGTGTGGATAGGCTGGAAGGAATCCTTGCCGTAGTGTGCCCAGTGACCAGAGGTAACGTAGAGATTCTTAGAACCAATATGTGGGGTGATAACCTCCTGATAGCCGAAACGCTTCTGGACCTTGCGCAGGTGATCCTGCAGGCGCAGACGGAGTTCGGTACCCTTCGGCAACCAGATGGGCAGACCCTTACCTACCTTATCGGAGAACATGAAGAGTTCCAGTTCTTTACCTATTTTACGGTGGTCACGTTTTTTCGCCTCTTCAAGGAGCGTGAGGTACTCGTCGAGCATCGCTTTCTTTGGGAAGGAGATACCATAGATACGCGTCATCATCGGACGTTTCTCATCGCCACGCCAGTAAGCGGCAGAGCAAGAGAGCACTTTAACCGCTTTGATCGGTTCTGTAGAGAGCAAGTGCGGACCTTTGCAGAGGTCGGTAAATGCGCCCTGAGTATAAGTAGAGATATGTCCGTCCTCCAGTTCGGAAATCAGCTCACATTTATAAGTCTGTCCCTTGTCGCCAAACTCTTTGAGCGCATCGGCTTTTGAGATAGATTTTTTAACGAGCTGCTCTTTCTTCGCGCGTAGCTCCATCATCTTGTTCTCGATGGCAGCGAAGCAGGTGTCGTTGATGACCACACCTTGCGGCGGCATGACGTCGTAGTAGAAACCGTTCTCAATCGCCGGACCGATACCGAACTGAATACCGGGATAGAGTTCCTGCAGTGCCTCCGCCATGAGGTGACTTGAAGTATGCCAGAAAGCATGTTTCGCTTCCTCGTCCTCCCATTTGTGCAACTTAATGGCAGCATCTTCCTCAATCGGGAAGTTCAACTCTACAATTTTCTCATTGACACTTGCGCAAAGAATGTCCTGCGCGAGACGCGAGCTGATAGACTCAGCAATTTGGAGAGGGGTAACCCCACTCTCGAACTCACGGACAGAAGCGTCCGGGAAAGTAATTTTAATCATATTTGATAAACGTACAAATGTTTATGCCCACCGGACTCACAACTGTCCGTCAAGGCGTTAATATGTGTTGTTGTGAAAATTTGTGCAAAGGTACTACTTTTTTTTGAGATATGCAAATTTGGGGCGTAATTTACAAAAAAAATGGCGATATATTTGCGTATGTGGGAAAAATGTAGTAAATTTGCGGTCAAATTGTATTACCATGAGACACAAGATTTCCATTATGCTTATAGCCGTAATGGCGTTAGGTTATGGTCTCCCTGCATGGAGTTGGGGTCAGAAAGGTCACCGCATCATCGCTCAGATAGCTTATGACAACCTGAGCCGCAAAGCGCGCAAAGCCGTAGATAAGAGTCTGGGGAAAGGCGGTATTGTCTATTGGTCCAACTGGGCGGATGAGATCAAGAGCGATACCATTTATCCTGACAGTTACGACTGGCATTTTCAGGATTTTGACGGTGGCATGACCGACAGCGCCGTAGTAGCCGCGTTGAGTGATTATCCGAAAGAGGGCGGGAAGCTGTTCCGTGCGATGGACAGTCTGGTCAACGAATGTCAAGCGGCCAAGAAAAAAGGGATTAAGGTCCACACGCTGCGTTTTGTCATTCATCTGGCAGGTGACCGCTATTGTCCGATGCACACAGCGCATATGGATGACCGCGGCGGCAATGACGTGAAGATGAAATGGTTCAAAGAAAACACCCGTCTGCACACCGTTTGGGACACTCATCTGATTGAATCCCAGGGTTATTCGTTCAGCGAGTACGCCCAGAAATTAGAGCGTGAGTACGGCTGCCGCAAGAAAGCGATTATGGGCATGAGCGACGCCGAATTATTGGTACACAACTACCATTTCACGGAGGCTATTTATGCCTATCAGGCGAGCTGGGACGGGAACACGTATCATTATATCTACCGCTGGCGGCAGCCGATGGAGGAACAGCTATATATAGCCGGCATCCGTCTAGCCCAATTACTCAACCAAATCTACCAATAAGCCATGAAAAAGACCGTATTCACACTCCTTTTATCGCTATGCGCCGTTCACGTATTCGGCGGCACCAATTTGCAGTTATACTACGATTTCGGAAGTTTGAAAACCGCATGTGCTAACGAGCGCTCCAACCGCGTGACGACAACGCTTGAGCTGTTCTATCCGGACAAATGGGGAACGACTTTCGCTTTTATAGATATAGACTATGCCATCCATCCCAACGACCCTCATAACACGCCATTCATGGCGTACGGCGAGATAGCGCGATGCCTGAATTTCTGGCAACAAAGCAAAGCGAAGGACCTGAGCGTACAGATTGAATACAACGGCGGTTTAGGGTTATGGAAAGACCAAACGAACGATATACACGGTTATGGCATCAACCACGCCGCACTCGTAGGTCTGAACTACTGTCTGCACGCCAAAGACTACAAGAACATCTTTAACCTTGAGATCCTATACAAATATATTCTGAGCAACGGCAACGGAATTCACAACCAAGCTCCTGTTCAGTTTACTTTCGTATGGGGCTGCGATGATTTCTGCACCGCTCCGGGTCTTCGCTTCTCAGGTTTTTTAGATGTCTGGGGCGAGAAAATCGGCGGCAAGCAGTCCGTAGTGATTCTGAGCGAGCCTCAGTTATGGTACAATGTAGGGCGTTGGTTCAAATGTCCGAACCTGAATATCGGCACAGAGATTGAGTTGAGTTATAATTTCACCGGTTCGGGATTTATGGTGAACCCGTGTATCGGCATCAAATGGACTTTTGATTAAAAAAAGCAGCCGTGGGGCTGCTTTTTTTGACCGCTGCGCTGTAGGACCACTGCGTTGTAAGACCGCTACGCTGTAGGACCACTGCGTTGTAGGATTATTGGTGTTGCTCACGGAGCAAGTCATTCACCGTCTTGACGGGATTAAAGGTAGAGACAGGCACTTCCACGAAGATGGTATTCCATTTTGCCATCGCTCCATTCCACAATCCGGGTAATTCCAAAGCCAAGAGTTCTTTACCATCCTTGGATTTATTGGATATAAATCCTGTTTGCGGATCCACATAGTCCGGCAGGTTAAAGGGTTTGCCTTCGTAATCACGAATCGCACAAACCAAGTCCACAGGGTTGAAATGGGTCGATTCAGCCATGAGTGCAGGG
>DEIW01000165.1:0-3166 GCA_002352705.1 Bacteroidales bacterium UBA2764
GAGCCTCAAAAAGGCGGGTGTGGGATGAGCCGGAGCACATACGACAAGGCGGGTGTGAGAGGGAGCGGAGCAGGGTTGCCGCAAGTATGCGACAAAAATGCAAAGAGGGAGAGAGGCAGCGGAGGTGTTTTGCTATAATTGCATGAGTCCTTTTATCATATCCACACCAAATACCGGTATATTGCAATTTCGTGCAATCTCTTGTCTTTCGGCAAAGCTGTCATCAATAAAAATGGCCTCTTTATTATCTATATAGTCTGATTTATGTTGCTCTTTAGTAATCTGAATTACTCTATCAAACAAAGTATCCATCCTAAGATTTTTTAAGCAAGCATGGATTTCCGTCTCATGTTTGGTTAATAATGTAAGGCGAATGTTTCTATTAATACACCACCACAAATATGCCATTAAGGTGTGATTTACTGTCCTATCCCTCATTACCAGACAATCATCGTAATCAACGAAAACCTCATTATACTGAATATTAATTTTATAAATTGTGTCCAGTGCTCTATCCATTTCTACTTGAAACTCATTTTTACAGATAGAAACATCATGGTCAAATGCATCAAATAGCGTAAGTGAGGCAAAATTAACGCCTTGTGCTCTAAACAGCGAAGAAGAACCTCCAAAACGCGCCGCAATCTCCATTAATACCAAATGTCCATCCTTATCTCTTTTAAGTTGCGTAAACCAAGCTCCCCTCATTGGGATAGTAGCATTTATAGCCTCAATAATCTGCGTAAATTCAGTTGTGTCTCCTGCGAATGGCAGAGTATTTAAACTTATTCCATTTGAGATACGTTTTCTTATTCGGACTCCAGAAAATAACAAATTTCTATGCCTATCCGTAAAGCAATCGACCGTATATTCTTCGCCCGGAAGGTAATCCATTATCAAACAAGTCGGCTCATCTTGCAAGTGCTGTAACAATTCCGTTTTATTGTTGACCTTTTTCGTACCATGGGCACTATAACCGATTTCCGGTTTAAGAAAAACAGGGTATTCGAACTCATCTTCAACGTGATATAGATTCGGGACGGGAATAATGCCTTTCAGTCTTTTATAAGTCTTGAGTTTGGACAAGCACATTTCCGTAACATCAGACTCAGGAGCGATTACTTTACAACCAAGCTCTTTCTCTTTACTTTTCAGATGATAAATTACGCTATCCATTGCCGGATAGATTGCGTCAATATTGTATTGTTGAATAATCTTACGTAGTTCCGGAATAATCGCCGGATTCGTAACAAAAGGTAAGCCTCCGATGTAGGTTTCAAATACAAACCTTCCATGATCGTCTATGCTATTAGCTCCAATTAGACGAAAATGAGTGGAATACTGTAAAGAACGATGTACCTCTAAGGCAATTTCCGAACCACACGGAAAGACAAGAATGTTTTTCATATAAAATGCAGATGTTTTTTATCTTGTCGCGAGGCCGTAGGAAGTGCCCAATAATAGAGATAAGAAACATCTGCACAAACGCAGACGTTCACTTATTATCCTCATCTATTATTGTCTTAGAGTTTCCTACGTTCCGCGACAACTGATGAATAAATAGCAAACGCTTATTTACTGTTGTTTAATATGTTATGGCGCAACGCTTTGCGCTATTTTATGTCTTTTATCACCGTTTTTTTTAGGCTGTTGGTGGCAGCGTATAGTATTTAGGCAGCCGTACCTATTTCATAGAGGTATTCTGGAGCAAAGCCGATTTCGTTTGACCAATCCACAGAGAAAGGATCAAGCTTAAACTGACGGAAATAATCCATATTTTGCAATTTCTTGCAAATACCTTTTTGCGCTAATGGCCAAAAGTCCACGAACTTAACCGCGCCATCGTTAAAGGACAACCGAAGAATGTAATTGCGGATGTATTCAGCACGAGTTACTTTCAAAATGGGATTCATAATTTCCTCCTTTCTTATTGCAAAGGTGTGACCTTTACCGGAGCCTCAGATTTACCTAATCGCTCCCAGTTTGCTAAGAGTTCATCCTGACATAAAAAGAACTAATTTCCGGCATAACTCTATTCTCCTTTCATTCTGCGCTGCAAAATTACAACAAATTTTTGACATATGCAAATAAAAACATAAAAAAATGCGTGCGCGCTTGCGTATGTCAAAAAAAAGTTGTACCTTTGCACGCTAATTTGGCTTATTGTGTGCCTAATCATAAAAAACTATATTAAAAATGAAACAATTTAAATTATGGAATACGATTTGCGGATGGGTGGTATTTGCCATCGCAGCGGTAACGTATCTCCTTACGATGGAGCCTACCGCTTCCTTCTGGGACTGCGGTGAGTTCATCTCCAGTGCTTGGAAACTGGATGTCGGACACCCGCCCGGCGCACCATTCTTTATGCTCATGGGCCGGTTTTTCAGCCTTTTCGCTTCGGATAACGCACATGTAGCGATGTGTGTCAACGCCCTTTCGGCGCTCGCCAGTGCATTTACCATCCTCTTCCTATTCTGGACGATTACGGCGCTGGCGAAAAAACTGGTTCAGCCCGACACCCTCTGGAAAGGCATAGCGCTTCTCGGAGCAGGAACAGTGGGCGCGCTCGCTTACACGTTCAGCGACACGTTCTGGTTCTCCGCCGTCGAGGGGGAGGTGTACGCATCTTCGTCCCTCTTCACGGCGGTCGTCTTCTGGCTCATTCTCAAATGGGATGAACAGGCGGATGAGGAAGGCTCGGACAGATGGCTGATACTAATCGCCTATCTCATGGGGCTCTCCATCGGTGTCCACTTGTTGAACTTGCTGACCATTCCGGCAATAGGACTCGTTTATTACTTCCGTAAGTACGAGTTCTCATGGAAAGGACTGATTTATGCTTTCCTGGCTTCCTGTCTGGTATTGTTGGTAATCCTGTATGGTATTATCCCGGGTTTCCCGACGCTGATCGGATGGTTCGAACTCCTCTTTGTCAACGTCCTCGGATGTCCGTTCAATACGGGTATGTGGGTGTGCCTGGTCTTGGCGGTTGCATGTTTGACTTGGGCTATTCTCTATACCAAGAAGAAATCTGACGCCGAGTGTGAGTCCAATAGTCCGCGCCAGCTCTGGCGATGGTTGAATACCGGTCTGTTGATGGTTACTGTCATACTGATTGGCTATAGCTCTTACGCCGCATTGGTCATCCGTTCCAACGCGGACA
>DEIW01000165.1:3175-4152 GCA_002352705.1 Bacteroidales bacterium UBA2764
CCGATGGACCAGAACTCGCCCGATAATGTCTTCTCGCTCAAGTATTACCTGAACCGCGAGCAGTACGGTGACAGACCGCTCTTTTACGGCCAGACATACAATGCGCCGGTGGAATTGAAGGTACAAGGAAACCTCTGCGTACCGGTGGAGAAAATAGGGCATGCACAATACGCTCCGGCTCCGGAAGTGGAGGGGGAGAAGGACCATTATGTCGTTACCGGACATAAGTCCTCCTATAAATTCATGCCGCAATTCTGCATGCTTTTCCCGCGTATGTATTCCTCTCAGGGAAGCCATGTGCAGGCATACAAAGAGTGGGCTGACGTCAAGGGAAAACGGGTTAGATATGAATACTGCGGACAGCAAAAAACGGACTACTGTCCTACTTTTGTGGAGAATATGCGTTTCTTCTTCCGTTATCAGGTGAATTTCATGTACTGGCGTTATTTCATGTGGAATTTCGCAGGGCGTCAGAATGACCTCCAGTCGTACGGAGAAATAACCAAAGGTAACTGGATTTCCGGTATTCCGTTCATTGATAATGCCATGCTTGGAGACCAGTCTCTGTTGCCTACGGAACTCAAGGAGAACAAGGGGCATAACGTCTATTATTTCCTGCCGCTCCTGCTCGGTATTATTGGTATCGTTTGGCAATGTTCCAAGCGTGATAAGGACGGCAAGGCGGAGGGATGGAAAAACTTCACGTTGACGTTCCTTCTCTTCTTCCTTACCGGCTTGGCAATTGTCATGTACCTCAACCAGACGCCTTATCAGCCGCGCGAGCGTGACTACGCGTACGCGGGTTCCTTCTATGCTTTCTGTATATGGATCGGGCTGGGAGTCCTCGCGCTGATTGATTGGATCAACAGTGCGCTGAAGAGCGAGAACGGCAAGGCTGTTGTGGCGGTCTGCATATCTCTCATCTGCCTTGGTGTGCCAGCCCTCATGGCGCAACAGAACTGGGATGACCATGACCG
>DEIW01000165.1:4243-26170 GCA_002352705.1 Bacteroidales bacterium UBA2764
CCTATCATCTTCACCAATGGCGACAACGACACCTTCCCCCTCTGGTACAACCAGGAGGTGGAGGAGGAGGGAACCGACATACGTGTCTGCAACCTCTCGTATCTCCAGACAGACTGGTACATCTCACAGATGAAACGGCCGTACTATGAGTCGAAGGCGCTTCCCATCTCTTGGGAATACAAGGATTTCATGCCCGGCGCGAATGAGATAGCGAGGGTGGACAACCGTCTCGGACAACCGATTTCGGTGGAGAAAGCCTTTAATTTCTTGCGTTCCGATGACCCCCGCACAAAGACCCGCGAAGGAGACAACTATCTCCCCTCTGACCAGCTATATGTGGAGACGCCATCCGGAGAGCAGATCATGATAAAGAAGAAACGCATGTACACGCGCTCGGAGATGATGATTATGGAAATGCTCTCTACCAATAACTGGCAGCGACCCATGTATTTCTGTGCAACGGTCGGAAATGACTATTATCTCGGACTCGAGCCTTACATGGAACTCACTGGCCTTGCATACCGGATTACTCCGACCCGCAGCAGGGACGGACAGCCCCGCGTCAACTCCGCACTGATGTATGAGAACATGCTCCATAAGTTCAAATACGGAAACATGAATATTCCGGGTATTTATATCGACGAGAACTTGATGCGCATGTGTCGCACGCACCGTATGATGTTCGCCCAACTTGCAGAGCAACTGTTGCGCGAGAACCAGCGTGAGAAAGCGCTCGAAGTTCTTGATTTTGCGGAGGAACAATTACCGGGATACAACGTGCCTTACGATTATACCTCTGCCTCCATGGCTTCCATGTACTTCATGCTCGGAGAAAAAGAGAAAGCTGTTGCTATCATGGATAAAGTAGCGCAAAACAGTGTCGAGTATCTCCGTTTTGCGGCTTCACTCAATAGAGAGCAGAAACGTGTCATGGATTCCACGATTGGAAGAGAGTCTGCAATCCTCTCGTATGTCCTGCAGATTTGCGAGCGGAATAACGAAAATGAATTAGTGGAAAAATATTATCAGGATTATGCCAATTACGCTAAATAAAATTCCTGTCTTGCTGCTCACCGGGTATCTCGGGAGCGGCAAGACTACTTTGCTTAATAGAATACTTTCCAACGAGAAAGGTATTCGTTTTGCCGTCATCGTCAACGATATAGGCGAGGTGAATATTGATGCCTCGCTGATTCAGCAGGGCGGGGTGGTGAGCCAGAAGAATGACTCACTCGTGGCTCTGCAGAACGGCTGTATATGTTGTACACTGCAGACGGATTTGATGAACCAGCTGCATGATTTGGCTGCCCAGAAGACATACGACTATATCGTGATAGAGGCCTCCGGTATATGCGAGCCGGCTCCTATCGCACAGACGATCTGTTCCTATCCGGAAATGGTGCCGCAGTATGCACAGGACGGGCTGCCGGTTCTTGATTGTATCTGCTCTGTGGTAGATGCACTGCGTATCCGGGATGAGTTTGACGGTGGCGAGCAACTGGCACATTATGTACCAAAAGAAGAGGACCTCGCTGCGCTGGTCATTGAGCAGATTGAATTCAGTAATCTCGTCCTGTTAAACAAGGCTTCCGAAGTAAGCAAGGACGAACTTGCACGCATCAAATCAATCGTCCGTGCCATTCAGCCCACCGCTGAGATTATCGAGACGGACTATTGTGACGTGCCGTTGGAGAAACTGCTCAATACCAATCTTTTTGATTTTGACCGTACAGCTACCTCGGCCGCTTGGATTCAAGAGGTGGAGGATGCCTCGCACCACCATCACCACGATGACGATGATGATGACGACGACGATGACGATGATCACGATCACGACCATCACCACGATGAAGGACACCACCACCATCATGATCACGAGCATGGAGAGCATGACCACTTGGCGGAGTTCGGCATCGACACCTATGTATATTACGCGCGTAAGCCTTTCGACCTCGGATTGTTTGATGAGTTCGTTGCCGCGCATTGGCCCAAGAATGTCATCCGATGCAAGGGAATGTGTTATTTTGCCGAGGAATACGACATGTGTTATCTCTTCGAGCAGGCGGGACACCAGTTCAACCTGCGTAAGGCCGGAGAATGGTTCGCTACCATGCCGAAGGAGGAACTCATGCAACTCATGGCTGATGACGCACAACTCAGAAAAGACTGGGATGAACAATACGGAGACCGCATGCAGAAACTCGTATTCATCGGACAGCATTTGGATAAACAGTCACTCAAACAGGCGCTGGACAACTGCTTGCAATGAACCGTTCGGTCGGAAAGTATATTGCCGTACTTGTTGTGCTCCTGACGTGTATAGGATGTGCCAACAGAGGTATCGGACCCCAGGGAGGACCTAAGGATTCGATACCTCCGTTGCCACTACAGTCCAAGCCGGAGAACGGTGCCCTTGAGTTTACAGGGAATAAGATAGATATTGCTTTCAATGAGTATCTCCAGCTTGATAATATAAGCCAAAATCTCTTGATGTCTCCTCCTCAGCAGCGACCGCCGGACGTGAAGGTGCGGGGAAAGCACGTGATGGTGCATTTTGAGGACTCCCTGAGACAGAATACAACCTATACCCTCGATTTCGGAGATGCTATCTGTGATTTCACGGAACGAAACCCGATACACAACTATACGTTTGCTTTCTCTACAGGACCGGTCATTGATACGCTCGAACTGGACGGATGGGTTTTTGATGCGGAGAACCTCAATCCGCTGAAAGGGATTACGGTTGGTATCTATAGTAACATGGAGAACTCGGCATTTACAACCCTCCCGTTTGAACGAATCGGAAGAACCGATACCGTTGGTCATTTCTATATTCGTAATATGAAGCCCGGTGACTATCGTCTCTTTGCCGTGAATGATATCAGCCGTGATTACTGCCTCACGATGGGAGAGGCACTCGCTTTCATGGATGAAAAGGTGTCGCCTTACATGCCTCAAAAACCTCAGACACCTGCTCTGCCGGATTCTTCGCAACAAGCCCTTGATACGCTTTCGGCAACCCTTGATACGCTCTCTGCCGCTGTTGACACGCTCGCAAAGCCCGGGGAAGTGTCTTATATTCTATGGCTCTTTACGCAGACCAAGCCCAGACTCCATCTACTCCGTACAATACGGGAAAAACAGAATATGATTCGTATCCTCTTTTCTGCCAAACCCGATAGTCTGCCTGTCTTGAAATCATTGACAGACTCCGTTAGCTTCCATACTTCTTATTCTGCCAATTGTGATACGCTGACACTTTGGTTGACGGATAGTACTTCCATCAGGCAGGACTCGATTTTTATAGAGGCTAAATATCGCCGCACGGACTCCCTCTTCCGAATGGAGTGGGCTACTGACACGCTGCGTGCCTTCTGGCGAGCTCCTCGACTCTCGGCGAAAGCACTGCAATTACAGCGTAAAAGAGACAAAGAAAGAAAGTTAGAACTGTCTTCCAACGCGCGTACCTCCTTTGATATTTACGACACGTTGCGAATATATTCTTCTACGCCTTTGGCTGAATATATATCGGATTCTATTCATCTCTACGAACGGATTGATACGGTCGTCAAACCCGTCGCTTTCACTATCCTCCCTACAGATTCTTTACCTCTCAGGTTGGAGCTCCTTGCCTCTATGAAACCCGGTAAGAAATATGAACTCCGTCTTGATAGTGCTGCGCTGCATGACATATACGCCACGCCTAATGAAAAGACGGATTTCCCGCTTCAACTCAAGACGCTGGAGGATTACTCTACCTTGCGAGTGAAACTCAATCCGTACCTGCCTGACGCTCGAATCCAGATTCTCAATAATCAGGATAAAGTGGTGCGCGAACTGCCGGCTGCGCCGGAAGGGGCGTTCTTCCAATACCTCAAGCCCGATGTCTATTATATGAGGCTATACCGGGACTTCAATGCCGATCATGTATGGACGACCGGCAGCTGGGAGGAACATCGGCAACCAGAACCCGTCTATTATTTCCCGGCTAAACTCCAAACCAAACCCAATTGGGATTTTGAGGAAGAATGGGATTACCTCGCGGTGCCGCAAGAAGAGGCTAAACCCGCTGAACTTATCAAGGCGTCCTCTAAGAAACAATGAGCACTATAATGCCAAATGCCTAGATGGTAAATGAACAAATGGTAAATGCCCAAATGGTAAATGACTAAGTGGTTTGATTATTCTTTTCTTGCTTTCGGACTGCTCATTCAGGTAGTAACGTATTTTATCAGCCTTTCGGCGGGCGTCCCCGTCTCTCCGGTTAGTCTGGTTTCCGGCTGTCTCGGTGTCTGTTCTGTTTGCCTTACGGCGCAAGGAAATATATGGACCTTCTTTTTCGGCTTTGCACAAGTAGGAACATATACTTATCTCTGTATTGAACAGCGGTTCTATGGAGAGATAGCAATCAATGCGTATTATTTCCTGACAATGATTTACGGCGTCTATGCGTGGAAGAGACGTCTCCGGGGAGATGAACAAACCGTTTCTACACGTTCCCTCTCCATGCCGGTTTTCGGAGTTATAATCCTGGCTACGCTCTTTCTGTCCGGATTAGTGGGAGTCGGACTGGCTGCTTACACGGATGATACACAGCCTTATCTCGACGCCTTTACAACAGTACCTGCACTTGTGGCGCAGGTACTGATGATTCTTGTCTATCGGGAACACTGGTTTGTTTGGCTGGCTGTAGATGTGTTGAGCGTTGTGTTATGGCTACGGGCTGGGGATTTCTGTATGGCGGCGCAGTACGCTTTTTGGTGTGCCAACTGTCTCTTTGGTTTACACAGATGGAAATCCCTCATCAATCATCAATCATAAATCCTCAATTCTCAATTCTCAATTCTCAATTCTCAAAGCGTCTTCATTCATACTTCATCTTCAGCGTATATAATATAGCTTCCATCTGACGCATTGCATTACGTTTCTTTTGACCCGCTGCGAATAAGAACGTCTCCGCGGTCACTACATGTCCGTTCGCTTGGTCCAGACGGGTCAGACTCACAAACGGACCGCCCATCGCCTCTCCGTTCTGCAGCTTCCATAAACCGCGTGTCTCTATCCCGTAGAAACCGCCTATACTGTCACGTAAGGCATGAACACTGCGGCTTACCGGAGGAAAATGCCTGTATTCCGTACCCATGTAACTGCCTTCCACTTGACCGCTCACCAACTGACCTACCACTTTGTTGCGCATCGAGATAATCGAATCATTGCTGAACTGGGACTGGGCTGTATAAGGATAACTATATACAAGGATGTCCTTGCGCATCGGACCTTTGTTATTGCAGCACCACAACACTTCTACCGAGGCTCCTTCATTTTCCATTTTTAATTTTTCATTTTTAATGATAATATAATCCTCTGGTATCAGCATGTCATAGCCTTTTTTCTGAAGCTCGGCACGAGCCTCCTTGTTCGTGTTCGCGCTGTAGAAACGAACCTGACGGGCTAACTCCTCTTCTACAAACCATTCACGGATCCGACCGCCGTTGGATTGCCAATAATCCATCAGCATCTCTTTGCTCGGAGCTTGGATACGTATCACCGCCTGGGGAGTGGACCATACATCACGGCTTTTCGTGGTCTTGACGATGGTGTATTTATGCTCGTCTATATCGGCAATCAGAATGTTACGGGACGCTTTAAATAAATCGTCAAACTGACTGTTTAATACGTGACTCGTCGTGAAGGTGGCTTCCATCTGGGGCAAACCGTACATGTCTGCACGCATGGTGTCGCATAACGCTTCTGATACGGATGCGGGGCTCACTACTATACACTCATAGATGGAACCTGTCGCACTGGTTAACAATCGGTTACTATTACCGCTACAACTCATCATTGCTACAACGATGATCGCATAAAAAAGACTTCTTTTCATTGCAATTTTTATTTTTCGCTGCAAAATTACAAAAAAATTTGCATATATCAAAAAAAAAATGTAATTTTGCACCCGATAACAAAAGATATGGAAATGCAGACCAGATATTTTACTAATTTTTAATCTACTTACATTATGACACTTTTTACAGACTCTATCTTTCTGACGAATGAAATTGAGGGGTTTAAGCAGTGCCGGGAAACACGTTCGGAAGAATCTACGACAGTCATCTTATGTACTGCCGGATTTATTGACGTCTATTATCGGGGCGAAATGTTAAGGATTGCCAAGAATGATATTTTCGTTCGTGTACCTAATGCAACCCAACTCGGGCCGTATGAGATATCGCCCGATTTCCGTTTTATGGAAATAGCAATCCCTATCAATCTCTTTGAGAGCTTGATGTATGGGAACATGAGGGTGGAACCTAACTGGTGGGCTAAACAGGAGTACCTCAAACTCCATCCGGTATTCCATCTTACCGAGAAGTCCATCGAGTTCTGCGAGACTTATTTCCATCTCCTAACTCTCCAGCTTCAGGACCGGCAGTCGGATTATAGACGCCAGATAATGATGCTTATCGCCAGAGCGGCTACTATGGAGTTGCTTAATTATATGGATAAAACAGTCTCTTTCGATGAGATTATGAGACGCTCGTCTGTCAACTCCAGCGATTATACTTTCCGTGCTTTTACACAACTCTTACGCGAGTTCCCGCATGAGAGAGAGGTGCAGTGGTATGCTAAGAAACTTAATATCACGCCTAAATATCTCTCTGAGATATGCAAGGACAGAAGCGGCAAATCAGCCAGTGAATGGATAGCCGATGTGACGGTGTCGGAACTCAAGCATTATCTCCGTGAGACGACACTTCCTATCCGTGAGGTCGCTAAGGTCATGGAGTTCCCTAATTCCAGCTTCTTCTGCCAATATACCAAGAAGCATACCGGCATGACGCCGAACCACTTCCGTAAATCGAAAGAAGCATAAATAAGAAATCCTCCGTTGCGCGGAGGATTTCTTTTTACCATGCGAAGAGCGGATGTCTCATCATCTCCTTATTCACCTCTTCCCGAACGGCTGAGATGACATGCTCGTTTGTCGGATTCATGAGCACTTGGTCTATCAAATCTACTATCCATTCCATCTTGTCCTCTTTAAGACCGCGGGTGGTAATAGCCGGTGTGCCGAATCGAAGACCGCTCGTCTGGAAAGCACTGCGGCTGTCGAAGGGAACCATGTTCTTGTTCGTTGTAATATCGGCGCTTACCAAAGCCTGCTCCGCTACCTTGCCTGTCAACTCGGGGAATTTCGTTCTCAGGTCTATCAGCATCGAGTGGTTGTCTGTTCCGCCCGAGATAACTTTGTACCCGCGGTCCATAAATGCCTGAGCCATTACCGATGCGTTCTTCTTTACTTGACGCTGGTACACCTTGAATTCGTCCGTCAATGCCTCGCCGAAGGCTACCGCCTTGGCGGCTATCACATGCTCTAACGGACCGCCTTGAGTTCCGGGGAACACTGCCGAGTCTAACAGGGCACTCATCTTCTTGACCTCGCCTTTCGGAGTCGTCTTGCCCCAGGGGTTATCGAAATCCTTGCCCATTAGGATGATGCCGCCACGGGGACCGCGTAGTGTCTTATGGGTCGTGGAGGTTACGATATGAGCGTATTTCAAAGGGTTCTCTAATAATCCTGCTGCTATCAAGCCTGCCGGATGAGCCATGTCTACCATGAATATTGCCCCTATTTCATCCGCGACCTTACGTATGCGGGCGTAGTCCCACTCGCGGCTGTATGCACTTGCGCCCGCAATAATTAACTTGGGTTTGTGTGCGTGTGCCTTACGCTCTAAATCTTCATAGTTGACGCGGCCTGTCGATTCCTCTAAATCATACCCGATGGCGTTGAACATCAGGCCGCTGAAATTGACTGCCGAACCGTGACTGAGGTGTCCGCCGTGGCTGAGGTTGAGCCCCATGAATGTGTCGCCGGCTTTGAGACATGCCATGAAAACCGCCATGTTTGCTTGCGCGCCGCTATGAGGCTGTACATTCACATACTCAGCGTCATAGAGCTTTTTCAAACGGTCACGGGCAATGTTCTCCGCGATGTCCACTACCTCGCATCCGCCGTAATAACGGTGACCGGGATAGCCCTCTGCGTACTTGTTAGTCAGCACGCTGCCCATCGCTTCCATGACAGCGTCGCTCACGAAGTTCTCACTCGCAATCAACTCTATTCCTTTCATCTGCCGTTCACGCTCCCGGCGGATAACGTCAAAAATCTCTTTGTCTCGCTCCATAACTGTTTTATTTTAGGTAATCTTTCACCTTGCACATTTAACAAATTCTGACGCAAAAGTACAAAAAAAATCCCATATACGCAAATTTTTTCTTTTTTTATTTGTATTTTCCATTATTTATTACTACCTTTGCAGTTAATTTTAATCACTTTTCCCCTTTCCATTTTCAATTCTCAATTCTCAATTCTCAATTTCACCCGCGGTCTTTCTCGGGTGATTGTCGGTCCAATGTCGATGCATTATCGGTCCATTGTCGGTCCATTCCCGATACATGAAGCTTTTTTTGACCCTTTTTAGCCCCCTTACCCTCAACAGCGCAGCGCTCAACCTCTCCATAGCGTAGCGCTCAACGAAAAAAACTTCCCTCGGGGCGTTTTTTTCTTGCATATGTCAAAATTTATTAGTAAATTTGCAGCCGAATTTAAATTTGTATCTATGGAAATATCTTTACGTGCTCAGTCGATGCCGGAGAGCCCGATTCGCAAATTGGCCAAGTATGCTGATGAGGCAAAGCTCGCCGGTGTCCATGTCTATCACCTGAATATAGGTCAGCCGGATATCAAAACGCCCCCGCAGGCTTTGGAGGCTGTGAAGAATTTCAATACCGAGATATTGGAATATTCTCCTTCTCAAGGTCTCAAATCGTTGCGGACAAAGATGGTCAGTTACTACGCCGAGTACGGCATTGACCTCTCTCCGGACGAGATTATCATCACCGCCGGCGGTTCGGAGGCGATTATGTTCGCGTATATGTCCTGTCTCAACCCGGGGGACGAGATTATCGTCACGGACCCTTCGTATGCCAACTACATGGCGTTTGCCATCTCTGCCGGAGCGGTCGTCAAGTCCGTCAAGACGGATATCAAGAACGGTTTCAAACTGCCGCCGGTGGAGGAATTCGAGAAGCAGATTACGCCTAAGACGCGCGCGATTTTGATTTGCAACCCCAATAACCCGACGGGATACCTCTATACGAAACAAGAGATGCGTCAGATTCGCGACCTCGTCAAGAAATACGACCTCTATCTCATCTCCGACGAGGTGTACCGTGAGTTCATCTATACCAAGTCGCCGTATATCTCCGCATGCCACCTTGAGGGCATAGAGGAGAACGTAGTGCTCGTGGACTCCGTCTCCAAGCGATATTCGGAGTGCGGTATACGTATCGGTGCGCTGATTACCAAGAACAAGGCCGTGCGTGAGTCCGTCATGAAGTTCTGTCAGGCGCGTCTGAGTCCTCCCTTGTTCGGTCAGGTTGTTGCAGAGGCGTCTCTCTCCACACCCGAAGAGTATATGCAGGAGGTCTATGACGAGTACCTGGGAAGACGTAATTTCCTGATTGACCAACTCAACCAAATCCCCGGAGTCTTTGCCCCGGCGCCAACGGGTGCGTTCTATGTGATGGTAGAACTGCCGGTGGATGATGTCGAGAAGTTCTGCAAATGGTGTCTGACGGATTTCACCTATGAGGGAGCAACCGTCATGATGGCGCCGGGTACGGGTTTCTACACCAACCCTGAGGACGGACGGCATCAGGTTCGCATGGCGTACGTGCTTAACAAAGAGGACCTGGGCAAAGCCATGATCGTCCTCCGCAAAGCCCTTGAGGCATACAACCAAAAATGAATAAATGATTAAATAAATAACCCATACGGCGAAGTAGATCGTATGAACAAAGTGAATAAAGAAATGGTAAATGACAAAATGGTAAATATCAAATATGTCGGCTGCGATGACGCCGAGTTGGATTTGTTCGAGAGCCAGTACGAGTTGCCGGAAGGCATGTGTTATAACAGTTACGTGGTGCTCGGAGAAGAGAAAGTGGCAGTGATGGACGCGATGGATGCGCGTTGCTGCGAGGAGTGGTTGAAAAAGGTAGAGGAGGCGCTGGGCGGACGTAAGCCGGACTATCTCGTCTGCCAGCATATGGAACCTGACCATAGCGGTTCGATGGGCGCTTTCCTTGCCAAATACCCCGATACCACCGTTGTGTGTTCCAAACAGGCTACCGTCATGGCGGCGCAGTTCGGGATTGAGGTAAAGAACGTGCAGGTGGTAGCCGAAGGACAGACGCTCGACCTCGGCGGACTGACGCTGCAGTTCATCGCTGCGCCGATGATTCACTGGCCCGAAGTCATCATGACTTACTGCCCGGAGGAACAAGTGCTCTTCTCCGCAGACGGATTCGGCAAGTTCGGTGTCTATCACGCCGACGAGGACGACTGGGCATGTGAGGCGCGCCGCTACTATTTCAATATCGTCGGCAAGTACGGCATGCAGGTCTCCAATGTGTTAAAGAAATTAGCGTCCCTCCCTTGTGGGGAGGGTAAGGGTGGGGTTTCCCTTATTGCTCCGCTGCACGGGCCTATGCTCGAGGGCGAGAAGAAAGACGAAGCACTGCGGCTCTATAGTATTTGGAGCGCCTACGGCGTAGAGACCGAGGGTGTGCTCGTCGCCTATGCTTCGATTCATGGCAACACCCGCCGTGCTGCCGAGCAGCTGGCGGAGATACTGAAGACCAAGAATGCCGGTAAGGTTGCTATCACTGATTTGAGCCGTGACGACATGGCGGAGGCTATCGAGGATGCGTTCCGCATGAACAGACTTGTGCTCTGCTGTGCTACCTACGACGGTGACATCTTCCCGCCCATGCACATGTTCCTGCATAAACTGCGCTTGAAAGGTTACCAGAACCGCCGTGTGGCTCTGGTAGAGAACGGCTCGTGGGCACCGCAGGCAGTCAAAGTGATGAAGGAGATGCTTGCTCCCTGCAAGAATGTAGAGATTGTAGAGCCCACCGTCACAATCCGCGGTTCGCTGAAGCCTGCGCAAAAGGCAGAACTGGAAGCACTCGCCGATGCTTTGTTGGCGTAAACCATATAGTCTCTTGCTCTGCCTGTTGATGTCGTTCCGGACGGTTCAAGCCGCATTGACCATCACTTCCAACGGGCAGGACATGTCGGACAGCCTGCTATCGGCTATCCGAACCTATGACACGGTAGTGCTGGATGGATCGAAAGGAGAGTTCGTTCTGGGGCATACAGTTGTACTCAAACATTTAAAGAACAAAACGATAACAGGTACGCATGACGCATGTCTGCGTACCCGTTTTCGTATTACGCCGGAGATCCGCAGGATGCTTGATTCTGCGGATGTTATGAGTCTTTCTAACGCAGGTGAGGGTGGGGTGCTGTCCAACGGCATGAGAGTACATGAACAGCGCGAACTTAGGACGCGGCAGTTGCTTATTGACCGTTTCGACGACCCTGAAGAGTCTTTCCGTTCCTCCGGCGGCATACAACTCTCGCATTGCCGGAATGTGACTATCCGCGGCTTGCGGTTGCAAGGCCCCGGAGCGATTGATGTGAGCGGAAACGACCTCTTGGGAATGGACCATTCGATGTATATTACCGTCGATAGTTGTGTGCTCACAGACGGCATGGACGGCAATATGGATATCACCTCGCAATCAGATTCCATCACCGTCTCTCGTTGCTATTTCGGCTATACGGCACTCAGTTACGACCATATGAACTCAAATCTTATCGGCGCCGCCGACAGGGTAGAGGCAGACCGCGGCAAACTGCATGTCACCTATTCCCGGTGTACCTGGGGAGAGGGTTGCCGTCAGCGTATGCCGATGGTGCGGTTCGGTACGATTCTTCTGGACCATTGCCGGTGGGAATGTAGTACGGAGCACCCTGCGGTCGATGTCCGTCGCGAAGCCACCGTCATCATCGTTTCTCCTTCTTTCGGTCCGGGCATTAAGATTCCTTATCGCTCTGCCCCCGATGCCCAATGTATCATCCGCTGACCAACTATGACCGAGACCAAAACTCTCCATAAGTCGGACAAAAATAACTAGAAAATGACGTGCGCCCTTGCGTATGTCGTTTTTTTTGTGTACCTTTGCAGCGCAAAATGATTATGACGCGGAATAACAATATAGTAGAGCAAATCAAAACCCTTGGAGAGAAAGTGCTTCCTAAGGGTAGCCACTTGTTGTTATATGGTTCTCGTGCGCGTGGCGATAATCGCCCTGATTCAGATTGGGATTTACTGGTATTGATAGATCAAGATCGCCAGCAGTTACAGGATTTTGAGCAATATGCGTATCCATTTGTGGAAATGGGATGGAATAACGGTATTGAAATAAACCCGATGCTTTACACCTGTAAAGAATGGGAACACCGTCATTTCACTCCGTTTTATCATAACGTCGAAAGCGACAAAATAATCTTAGTATGAGTTTGACAAACGAAGATAAACAAGTTTTGACGCAACTGCATTTAGATAAATGTCGTGCATGTTTTGCTGATGGCGAGCAGTTACTGGAAATAGATTCTATATCAGCAGCTGCTAATCGATTCTATTATGCGGTATTTCATGCGATTCATGCGTTATTTGTTGCCAATGGTATTTATTCCAAATCGCATCATGGGACAAATGCACAGTTTCATCAGCATTTCATCAAAACCGGTATCATTGATCCTAAGTACGGACATTTTATTGCGGTGATGGAAAATATGCGTGAGAAGGCAGATTATGATGTCATTTACGATGTCACGCGTGAGGATTTGGAAGCATTAAAACCGGTAGCATATGAACTTGTAGAGCAAATCCAAAATTTGCTTAATAAATAAGCCTTTTGCCGTTCACACGCCGGAACAAGCTGCAACCGCACTACAAGAAAAATTACTAAAAATGACATGCGTTCTTGCGTATGTCATTTTTTTGAATGTGAAATCACACATTTTCTTTCTCCCTCGGACACCTTTTGTCTGTCCTATGTAGTAATTTTGCGCCAGATTTCAACAACGAAAGGGCAAAATTATGACTACAGACAAAGATTTACGTTTTCTTTCCTCCTGCGAAAATGAGGATTTGCGAATACTCTGCGACATCCTGACGCACGACCGTTTGGACAACATCCGTATCACGGAGCAACTGACTTCCACCGACGAGTATAACCGCAGTTATCCGGAAGACATGTTGTTTCTCGTACCGCAAATCAGCAATGAATTACTGAAATACGGTTCCAACACCCTCTCTACTCTCTGGAACCGCGAGCCGGATTCGTACGCCACCGTGCTTCGCCGCGTCTGCAAACAGATGGACGTCAAAATCTCCGAACACGATACGGTAACCAAGATGGAGCACAACCTGCTCACCACGCTCTGCCGAGACACACTAAACCGCATGTCCGAGCGCGAACTCCGCCTGCTTGCCAACGAGAACGGCATACCCGACAAGACGCTCACGCGCCAGGCACTGACGGCTGCTTTGCTTTTGGCTTTACGCACCAGCTGCCCGGTACTCGCCCGCATAGCCGCTCGCGTTATTCAATATATCGTGGAGATCATCATTGTCCGCGGAGTGGCAACGGCAGGCATTGAGACAGCCACACGTGCTGTAGGCGGCGTTTTAGGTCCCGTCGGCTGGATTGCGCTGGGCGCGTGGACGGTCTATGACATCACCTCGCCGGCTTACCGCGTCTGCATCCCTGCCGTGCTGCAAGTGGCGTACATGCGCCTTAACCGTTTCAACGGCAAAGAAAGGAGGGCGGCATGAAAGCTTCCCAGATCATGCACCCTGCCGATGCCAAAGCATTGCAGGTGCTCAAACAGGCACGCGGATTCAACACGCTGATTAAGTATTTCATGGAGAAAGGCGACGAGCGTATCATGTGCGGAGAGAACCTTGGTACGATGCTCCGTGTCACACCCGACAACTTGCCGAAAGTATATACCGCTTTCCGCGAAGTGGTCAACCGCGTCGGCATCGATGAGCCGGAGCTGTATGTCTATAACGACCCGGTTATGAACGCTTATACGTATGGCGACACACGTATCTTTGTCGCCTTGAGTAGTTCGTTGGTAGAACGGCTCACGTTGCCCGAACTCCAAAGTATCATGGCGCATGAGTGCGGACATATTCTCTGCCGCCACACGCTCTACAAGACCCTGCTGTATATCATCGAGGATATGGGAAAAGCGGCGCAAGTTATCACCGAATCGCTTGCTTTTCCTGCCTATTGCGCCTTGCAGTACTGGAGCCGCATGAGCGAGTATTCGGCAGACCGATGCGCGGCAGCTGTTGTCGGAGAGCAGGTCTTCCAATCCGCTTTCCTTAAACTCACAAGCGGCTTGACAGACATACAAGGCAACCCGTATCAGTTAGTCGAACAGGGCAAGAAATACAACGAGATGAAGAATGATTCTTTCTTGAACCGCGTACAGCAGGCGTGCCGTGAGATGTTTTTCTCTCATCCGCAGAACTGCCAGCGCGCCTATGAAATAGACCGTTGGAAATCCTCTGCTAGTTACCGCAACCTCACCAAATCTCTCTCTTCCAATCCAACCGCACTAACATACCTCCCACGCTAACATCCCAACCGCACAAACATACCTCCCGCACTAACCCCTTCCAAGCGTGAGTCTCCAACACAGGATTAACACAGCATTAACACAGGATTAACACAGGATAAGCGAATCGAAAAAGGGAGAACACCGTAACGAAACCGTCTTCCGGATTAGCGTAGCGGTCTTGTCTTCAGGATTTTCCGGACTTTCAGGATTGTCAGGATTTTCCGGATAGTCAGGATTTTCCGGCAAAAATCACCCAACCCTTGTATATCTCAAAAAAATGTAGTAACTTTGCAGGCGAAAAAAGTTGAACAGTCGTAAATTCTATATTATTAAATGACAAATGAAGAATTTTTATCAAGAAAGTCTGCTATTATGAATCACGAAGCAGAGTTATGGGATGACGTGAGCAAGTCTGCTCATGAAGAAAAGCGTGTAATTAATGTGCTAGAAAATGCAGCTACCATCCTTGACGACTTAGATAGACAATTTGAAGAAAGGACTTCGCTTAATAAATTAGATGTAACATTCTTAATGTTTGCCGTAACTCTACAACTATTAAGAATATATTTGTTGCCCAAATTTCAAGAAAAACTAGAAGATGATGAACGATTGGCACATGATGACCAATCAATTAAGGAGATGGAGCGGCAGAATATTGAAAAATATAAAGAGGATCACCAAAACAAATGGTATACAAAAAAAAGCGAGAAAGGATATAGGAGTTGGCAGGAAATAGCATTTACAATAAAAGTACCTTATGATGCAACTCGTCATTCTGGAGAGGGATATAATAATCGAAATATGCGAGGAGCAAAGCATAGGGTTAAAACATTAGGACATGACCCTTGGCTTGGTTGGATTTTTGGAGTAAGCAATATTATCACAGATTCTATCAGTATATGTCCCGAATATAAACTAGGAGAAAAATCCATGAGATTGCCTTATGTGGAGTCCTATATGGTAGATATGTCTTCTTTTACTTGGAAAGAACGGATTCCAACAATGCAAATTTTCGCAAATGCTATAGAATCCATAAAAGAAGACAAACACCGCCTATATGCTGCTGTTTTTGCTCAAAGTTTGCATTTAACCTCAGATATGTACACAAAAATGGGACTTCAAATACCCTTTTTAACATTAATTGATTCAGATAAGGCATATGAGATTTACAGTAGTGGATATGATTATATGGATTTAAAATTTGACACTCAGGTATTAAGGCGTACCACTAAATCTGCAGCACTTGCAATGCTGATTAATACGATCATAGGAAGCATACATGCCCTATTCTACAATCCGAACATAGAACCCGAAAGGGACTTATATAATGTAAAAACTCATAAAATTATTCTTTATTCAAATATTATAGCCACATATTCTGATATATTGCAAACAGCCATCAAATCTGTAGTGGGAGATGCAAATGCGGTTATAAATTTTGATTTGGGTGGTTTTCTAGTAACATTGTATCGTATTACTCACGATGTACAATTTATACAAAAAATTAAAGAAGAATTCATTATCCATAAATGGGAAAGCATTTTAATGAATAACAATTATGATTGATCTTAGTAGTATATTTAGTAAGCTATTTTCTCCAGAAAATATGCAAAAAGTAGCAAATCATTTTCAACAGCACAAAGAAACATATATAACTACGGCTGCTACCGGAGCAGCCGCAGTTGCTGGTGCAACTATCTATGGCAAAAAACAACACACGAAAGGTAAAAAAGAAGGTATGGCGGAACAAGCAAAAATGGATAGTGAAAAATTTCGTCAGCAGGAAGAGGAACATAATGCAGACCGTGAAAAATGGAAAAATGTCAGCAAGGAAAATGACAAACTAATAGAAGATCTTGGAAAAACAGTGCATTAAATAATAACAAATTATGGGCTTATTAGATTTTTTTCGCTCTACTACAAGTGGAGGAACGGTTGTAGATAAATATATGGCCGAAGCTAGAAAACTACACAAAGAAACAGGGCAACCTATTGATGAATGTGTACAAATAGTCATAGCAAAGCATAAAAATGCAAAATGACATTGTATTCTCAATAACTACCTAACAAAGTATGTCCAAACTTCAAAAATGTCGTGCTTTAAGATCTAGTGGTGTCTTCAAGGTTCACCATATAGGATATTTGTATAAGTAAGAATCCATTTTATTAATGTAATGAGTAAAACAGGAGTTAATCACAAAAAGAATTATTTTTTTTACTTAAATAATTTGCATATATGATTTTTTTGTTGTACCTTTGCAGCCGTTATGAAAAGCATAACAATAATAGAGATTATAGGTGTAACAATTTACACCTTTGCTAAAGGTGCTCAATTTTTGAAAGGTGACCACTTAACTCCGCATAAAAGTTATTATGCAAAATTGAGCAACGGAAGCAAGAGAGAAATGTCGAGAGCGGAAATTTTAGCGCCGTTTCCAGGAAGAAAGAATATCACTTCAAACTTGCTGGATAGGTGGAAAGGAAAAACTATTGATTAATAGTGTCCTTTCAAGAGAAATTTTTAAAATTATGGCTTATGTAAAAAGAACATTATTTTACTAGAGAGGCACCGGTCTGATAGCCGGTGCATTTTTTATAAAATATAAATCTAATCCACCATGTCCAAACTCCAGAAATGCCTGTATCTCATCGACCTGCTTGAACGCAGAGGACCGATGACGCTCAAAGAGATCAATGAGCACTACCGCTATTCGTCTCTTTATGACAGCGACATACAGCCGCGGACATTCTTGCGGTACAAGGATTATATTCTGCTCAATTTCCCTTGTTACATCGAGTACAATGCCGCCACGCAGAAATACTACCTGATCAAGAACGACTATAACAAAGGCAATCAGTCGCTTTATGAGTATCTGCTTTCGGCTTTTCATATCGAAGGCATGTCCGAATTGGCTATCAAGCACCGCGACCGGATCATGCTTACCGATTCGCCAACCGGCATTGTGAACGTACAGCCCATTTTGGAAGCCATCGACGCAAACAAAGGCATTGAGTTTGACTATTGGTCGTTCAACAAACAGACCAAGAAACACTTGGTGGCAATCCCTTATTTCTTGCGTACATGGGAAAGGCGTTGGTATTTAGTGGCAGAGCCGGACAACCATCACCACGGACAATCGGTTTTTGCACTCGAACGCATGGAGAACATAGTCCTTACGGAGCACGAAATGCAACCGTCCTCCAATATCTCCGTTACCGACTATTTCAAAGGCAGTTTTGGCATCAATCACAGCGACGACCAACAGCCTGTCACCATCCGTATTCGTGTCTATGGCACGCAAGCGGACTATGTGCGTGCGCTACCTATCCATGAATCGCAACGCGAGATAGAAAGAACCGACGAATGGACGGACTTTGAAATGGATCTTGTGCCCTGCTATAATTTCTATCAGCAACTCCTCTGGCATCGTGAGAAACTGGAAGTCCTCTCTCCGTCTTCCATCCGCGACGAATTGCATAATATCATCCGCCAAACCCTCACTCTGTACGAAAAAAGTAAGCCATGACCACCTACATAGCCGATACGGAACATTATTCCGAGGTCGTTTCGCGGATGTGCAAAGCAAGGCGGTTGTTATGGATAGCTACCGCTGACCTCAAAGACCTGTATGTCATGCAGGGGAAGGATGGTGCTGTGCCTTTTCTGCAAATACTCCGCGACCTGCTGAAGAAGGGTGTCGAGGTGCGTTTGCTTCATGCCAAAGAACCGGGAACGGCTTTCCGTGAGGATTTTGACAAATACCCGCTATTATGGAAGCGTCTGGAGCGTCGGCTTTGCCCGCGTGTGCACATGAAGATCATCGCTATCGACAGCGAAATCGTCTATATCGGTTCTGCGAACATGACAGGAGCAGGGATGGGTATGAAATCCGCAGCCAACCGCAATTTTGAAGCAGGCATCCTGACTGACGAGCCGGGATTTATCGACTCCGCCATGAGCCATTTTGACCAAGTCTGGGAAGGTACTTTCTGCGCTAAATGTGGACGAAAAGATTATTGTGGTGACAGAATAAACAATACTTAATTCTCTTGATGGGCAATACTCAGGAATCCCTTGAAAAAGAGCGCTTGCAAATGTCAGAACAAGATATGACTTTTCCTAAAATTAGTAGACAGTTTTTGATTATTTTCCTAAGTTATTAGACAATCATCCTAAATTCGTTGACAGCCGGAATATAATTTTTTGTTCTGACCGTTTTGACCTTTTTGACCGTTTCACCCCAAACGGTCAATTCGGTCAATCCGGTCATATATTTTTTTTGTCTTGCACTTTCTGCACTTTTTGCACTTTCGCTCATCAAAGTGCAAATAGTGAAATAGTGCAATGTCATTTTTTATGCCACTTTTGCCATTTCTGCCATGTTATTTTTTTATTGCATCCGCCAAGTTTGGCGGATAAACCGTTAGTTATTCTTGTATATTCTTAGTGATTAGTTATCCATTACCGAACCAATTACCTTTCAATCTCGGTCCAATGTCGGTTCAAATACCCCCATATCAGCAGACTTTGCGCTGACGTTGCGCTGAGGTTAGGCTGCCTTTGGTATAACGCCCGAATCTTAATAATCGGCAATTCAGACAAGACACTTGCATATATCGGCAAAAAATGAAGAAAATTCGCATTTTATTACCCAAAAACTTGCCGATGTCGGCAAAAATTAGTATCTTTGCAGCGGTTTTTGAATTAAACTTGCCGACGCTTAAACTATAACAGAGTTATTATGATAAAATATATATCCGTCATACAGTTTGCCGAAAAGTATGGCATTAGCGAACGTACTGCGCGTAATTATTGTGCGGCAGGGAAGATTGACGGTGCCTTTCTGACAGGCAAGACATGGAACATTCCTGCGGATGCGGACCTGCCTAAAAAGAGAAAGAAGAAACTCTCTCCGCTACTCACCCGTTTGCGCGAGGAGAAAGACTCCAAACTAAAGGGCGGTATCTATCACCGTACACAGATTGATCTGACCTACAACTCCAATCATATTGAGGGCAGCAAACTGACCAAAGAGCAGACACGCTTTATCTTCGAGACCAACACACTTGGTGTCACGACCGAAAACACGTCCGTCGATGATATTATGGAGACGGTTAACCACTTCCGTTGTATCGACTATATCATTGACCATGCGACGGACAAAATCACCGAGGCACATATCAAAACTTTGCACGCCATTCTGAAAACGAATACTTCCGACAGCCGCAAACCGTGGTTTGCCGTGGGCGGTTACAAACGCCTTGCAAACGAGGTAGGCGAACAAGAGACGGTCGCGCCCAAGGATGTTCACCGCCACATGAAAGCTTTGCTTTCGGACTATAACGCGCTCAAGCAAGTGACGTTCGATGATATTTTGGACTTCCACGTGAAGTTTGAACGTATCCATCCTTTCCAGGACGGGAATGGTCGTGTGGGACGCTTGTTGCTTTTCTGGCAATGTCTGCAAAGCGGACAAGTACCGTTTATCATTACAGAAGACTTGCGGTTGTTCTACTATCGCGGCATCCAGAACTGGGAGCAGACCAACGGCTATCTCCGCGATACTTGCCTCACCGCACAAGACCACTACAAGGCGTTGTTGGACTACTTCAAAGTGAAATATTAAAACAATACCTTCCATTCTCGTTCGCATGTCGTTTGCATCGTGAACGTCACTGTACCGTGCAAATGTTGTGTTTTGCCTTTTCTCGGGAGATGGTCCCGTGATGGTCGCGTGGAAATGTCTTATTTTTCAGATTAACAACCGCGTTTGCTTCTTATACTCCGCATAACCGGGTTTGTTGGCGAGCTGGCGGTGCTCCATCAAAGGGATAGAGATGCCTAAAAACAAAGCCGTCATCGCAATCGGTCCGAGGATGAACCAGTCGATGCCGTTAAGCGCGGCGTACATCATCCAGATTCCCCACCAGAACTGAATCTCGCCGAAATAGTTCGGATGGCGCCCATGTTTCCAAAGTCCCACATTGCAGACCTCGCCCGGATGAGCGGCACGGAAATCATGGCTCTGTTTGTCGGCGATGAGTTGGATGGTAGCAGAAGAAAGGCAAACAAGGAAACCGAAAATCAGGAAAGCCCCACCCCAGCCCTCCCCGTAATGGGAGGGAGAATAGGACGCAGCAAGATCATATAATTTCAAACCCGGGAGCATGGCGACAAAGACTACGAGCGTCGGAACCATATTGAGTCCAAAGAAATTGATAAGATAGAATAGCGCCGGATGAAGGCTTCTATACTTAGTATAGCGCCAGTCCTCATGAGCAATACCTTTGAAGGTAATGACCCAGTTGCGCGTCAGACGCCAGCCCCAATACCACGAGGCGATAAGCAGCAGGACGACGGGAAGCGACCAAACACCGGTATAGAACGCCCAAAGAAGAAAAACCACAGGCGGAAAAACAGACCAATAAGGGTCATAGACGGACACATTTTCATACAAAAGCCCGAAAGCCCAAACAACAGTCGTTGCTACTATATCGGCGAGGAAGAGGGCGAATATCTCTCCCCACCCATCTCTTAAAGAGAGGGAGTTGAAAAGCAGCCAGCCGATGATGCCGGCAATAAGATAGATAGCGGCGATAAGTGCTACGCTGGTCCATTTGGAGTAAGTACGTTTCATAATGAAGAAAGAATTGTTAGCGGATAAAATGCATCGGTTGCCATTCTTCGCGGGTCGGAACAGCAGGAGCGGAATCGCTACGCAGTCCACGAAGCATCCATGCGAGGTTATGAGCGAGGGTGCGCATGGTTTGCATACCTTCGGTATCCAGTGCGACCTGACCGGGCTCGCGACCATAAGCGATATTCCAATACTGGGAGGTAGCGACCGGCATATTCATCATCTGTAGCGGCATCTGGAGTGCCTGCATGGCAGCTGTGGCACCGCCGCGACGGCAGATAGTAAGGGCTGCTGCGGGCTTGTTTTGAACGGCGGCGCCGTTAGAGAAGAACGCACGCTGCATGACAGCCAGAAGTGCGCCGTTGGGCTGGCCGTAATAGACGGGCGAGGCGAAAACAAATCCGTCCGCCTCGTTGAATTTCTCCGAGATACGGTTGCAGATGTCATCATCGAAGACGCACTTGCCGTCGCCATTCGCCTTGCAGCGACCGCAAGCGATACAACCACGAACGGGCTTATTACCAATCCAGACGATTTCCGATTCGATGCCTTCTGTCTGAAGCGTTTGCGCGATTTCGGTGAGGGCGGTAAACGTGTTGCCCGTTTTACGGGGGCTGCCGTTGATGAGAAGAATCTTCATGAGAAATTAAAATTAAAATGCAAAATTCAAAATTAATTAGGGATTTCAGGGCGCAAAGATAGTAAAAATAATTGAAAACTAAAAATTGAAAA
>DEIW01000033.1 GCA_002352705.1 Bacteroidales bacterium UBA2764
ACTTTGAGTCGATCACGCGCGTCGAATTTTTGCCAAATCAAAAAGAGCGAAACCAATGTCCATCCAATGAGGATGAAAAGAATTGCGTAAAGAATGTACTCAATCATAGCAGTAAAAATTTAAGGGGTGTTATAATGCTATTTTTTATTTTTGCCGCAAAGTTACAATTTTTTTACGAAATATGCAATAGTTCATGCATCTTTTTTTGATAATTTTTCATTTTGTTTGCATATGTGCGATTTTTTTCGTATCTTTGCGCCCTATTTCACCCATAAATTATATACCTATATGTCTACACAAGAAATGAATGCGGCTTTTGAGCAAGCCTATGGTCGCAAGGCAGAGAAGATGTTTTTCTCGCCGGGTCGAGTAAACTTAATCGGAGAACACACAGACTACAACGGCGGTTGCGTATTTCCCTGCGCCCTAAGTTTCGGTGCCTGGTTACTGGTATCGAAGAATACGGACGGTGTTCTTCGTTTCCGCTCGTTAAACATGCCCCAAGTATATGAAATAGCCATCGACCGTATCGCTCCCCAGCCGGATCGCGCATGGTGCAACTACGCATTGGGCTGCATCGATATCATCTCCCGCAGACATCCGGAGGCGAAATTAGAGAGCGGCTATGATTTGCTGTATTACGGCAATGTACCCGCCGGCGCGGGCTTGAGCAGCAGTGCGGCAATGGAAGTAGTGACCGCGCGTGCTTTCACAGAAGAGATGGGATGGAAAGACGCAGACGACAAAAAATACCGTACTGAGCTGGCTCTCATCGGCCAGGCATGCGAGCATGAGTATGCCGGAGTGATGTGCGGCGTGATGGATCAGTTTGCGAGCGCGCAAGGCAAGAAAGACCACGCTATCTATCTGAACTGCGACACGCTGGAGTTCGAGCATGTGCCGGTGAAGTTAGACGGCATCAAAGTAGTGATTAGCAATACCCACAGCCCTCATCATCTGGACAGCGGCGCATATAACGACCGCGTACGTCAATGCCACACCGCCGTTGAGCAAATCAGCCGAGTGAAACCTATCAAATTCTTAGCGGAGTTAAGTCCCGCCGACTGGAAAGAAGTAGAGGGAGCCATCACAGACCCTATCGCCAAGAAACGCGCACGCCACGTGGTAGGCGAAGTAGCCCGTACCGCAGAGGCTGTAGAGGCATTGAAGAAAGGCGATATCGTACGTTTCGGCGAATTGATGACCGCCAGCCATGTATCGCTGAGAGATGATTATGAAGTAACAGGCAAAGAGTTAGACAGTCTGGCAGAAGCCGCTTGGCAGGTAAAAGGCGTATTAGGCAGCCGTATGACCGGAGGCGGTTTCGGCGGATGTACAGTGAGCCTGGTAAAAGACGAAGCCATCGATGAGTTCAAACGTTTCGTAGGCGCCGAGTACGAGAAGAAGACCGGTCTGAAAGCTGATTTCTATGTAGCAGAGATCGGAGACGGCGTGATGCGTCTTGCATAACAAATAGTACACTAGTCAACCAGTCAACTAGAAAACTATAACTATATGAAACAAATACAATTCTATACGATAAAAAGCAGCGGTGGGCTGAAAGCAGAGATATCCAACCTCGGCGCGAAAATCACGAAGCTTATAACCCCTCCCCTTTCCTCACCTCAAGGGAGGGAGATTAAGCCGGTGGATGTAGTCTTAGGTTTTAAGACCGCGGAGGAATGGCAGACGAAAGAAACCTATTTCAATGCCATATGCGGACGAGTAGCCAACCGTATCAAAGAGGGAGTCTTTGAATTAGACGGAAAGACATACCATCTGCCCATCAACAACGGTCCTAACAGCCTGCACGGAGGCATCGAAGGCTTCAACGCCAAGATATGGGATGTAACGGCACAAAGCGCCTATGAGATTACTCTCCATTACCGCTCCAAAGACGGCGAGGAAGGTTATCCGGGCAATGTAGATGTATGGGTGACCTATACCGCCACCAAAGACAACACGCTGCGTATCCATTATGAAGCAAAGACCGACGCCCCCACTCTTGTAGCGATGACCAACCATGCTTATTTCAACCTCTCCGGCGAGAATAGCGGACGCGTGGACAACCATGTGCTGCAAGTCTTCGCTGACCGTTACACCGTGTTTGACGAGAACACCTGTCCGACCGGCGAAATCAAGGATGTATCCGGCACGCCTATGGACATGCGTCAGCCGGTACGCTTAGGCGAGCGAATGAGAGATCCTTTCTTCGAGCCGTGGCGAGGGATTGACAACAACTGGTGCTTATGCTCCGGCGATGCGCCCAAAGAGTTGCGCCACGCCGCTACGTTGGAGGCGGACGGCAGAACGATGGAGTGCTGGACCACGCTGAAAGGGTTGCAGGTCTATACCGGCAACTGGATAGAGCGGAACGAAGGCAAGAGCGGCACGATGTATGATATACAGCACGCCGTGTGCCTGGAGGCACAGAACTGGCCTGACAGTATTCACCATGCCGATTTTCCGAATGTAGTGCTCCGCCCCGGAGAGAAGCTTGATGAAATTACAGAATACCGATTCAAATAAATAACCCCACCCCGCCCTCCCC
>DEIW01000019.1:0-184 GCA_002352705.1 Bacteroidales bacterium UBA2764
GGCAGCGGCACCAACTTATACCCCGCCATGGCAAAGATCGTCGGCAGAAACTCATTATACCCCTCCGCAAAATACGGCGCAAGGATTACTCGCTCTTTGTCCTCCGCCTCAAACGGTTTCGTCGTCCAAGGCGCTGGACTCTTCTTGGGCTTTACTCCCTCTCTTGGCTCCCTCTCTTGAGGAG
>DEIW01000019.1:259-396 GCA_002352705.1 Bacteroidales bacterium UBA2764
AGCCGCAGCGAACCGATATTATTCACATCGTCGATTTTCAGCACGGTCAGGTTCTTGCCGTAACGGCCTAAGATACCTCTCACCTCGTCCAGAATAAACGCATCAGGTCCGCAGCCGAAAGAAGTCAGTTGCACCAT
>DEIW01000019.1:548-7010 GCA_002352705.1 Bacteroidales bacterium UBA2764
ATGTTCTCTGTCACCACGTCTATACCCATCGCAGCGATGGCGTCGGCTATCTTATGCTGGATAAGCGGGTCTATATGATAAGGACGTGCAGCGAGCAGAATAACCATCCGTCCTTCTTTCTTTGCCGCCTCCAGCACCGCCAAGTCGCGTCTCTCCAGACTGTCCAGATACTCCTTCTGCGCCTCAATAGCCTGCGTCACTGCCGCATTCACCATTTCCTTGGTACTTGGTACTTGGTCACTTAGTACCTTAGCTATGTATTCACATAGCGAACTCCGCAGCAGTTCTTCGTCTTTGAAAGAGATAGTCGGTGCGTCCAACGGAATACCGTATTTCTCTTCCGGACGGATGGAACTCTTCAGCACATCCGAATAGCCGCTGACGATCGGACAGTTGAAGCTGTTCTTCGCCCCCTCGTCCTCCTTGCGCTCATATACCACCCACGGATAAAAAATCCGGTCCACACCTTTGTTAATCAGGTCCATCACATGACCGTGCATCAGTTTCGCCGGAAAACAGATGTTGTCCGCTACAATCGTCCGCACACCTTTCTCATACAACCGGTTCGTACTCACGCCGCTCAATACCGTCCGAATGCCGCAGCAGGCAAAAAACGTCCGCCAGAACGGCCAATCTTCATACATCCCCAGCCCCCGCGGAATACCGATAGTCAACCCCTTCGTACATCGTACATCTGTCCTTTGTACCTTTTGCTCGAAGAGCAATCGGTATTTCTCTTCGAACATGTTCACGCCTTGACGTGCATCCTCAGCACGGTTGGAATAAACCCGTTCGCAGTTATTGCCCGAGAAATACGTCCTGCCACCCGCAAAGGTGTAGCACCGCACTTGGCATTTGTTCTGACAGCCCGGGCACACTTCTTCCCGTTGCTCAAAATGGTTCGCTTCTATCAATTCGTTCAGTTTCATAGCGTTCCTCCTTTCCTGCGCAGGGCATACAAAGCACAGCCGTAAGCACCCATTAACTCAGGTATCGGACTGAATTGCACATCTTTGCCTGTCAACACTTCCAATGCCCGCACGACCGAATGGTTGCGGAACGTACCGCCTTGCACCATGATATGGTCGCCCATCTGGTCAAAAGACTGCAACTTCAGCACTTTATAGAGGCAGTTCTTAATCACCGAATAACTGAACCCGGCGGCTATGTCGTCTATCTGCGCCCCTTCACGCATCGCCTGTTTGACCTTGCTGTTCATGAACACCGTGCAACGGGTGCCGAGGTCATACGGGTGCTGCGCCAAGGTAGCCATGCGTGCAAAATCGCTCACTTCGTAGCCTAACTGCTTGGCAAACGTCATGATAAAACTGCCGCAACCGGACGAACAGGCTTCGTTGATCTCTATACGCTGAATAGAACCGTTCTCCACAAAGATTGCTTTCATGTCCTGTCCGCCGATGTCCAGGATAAACGACACCTCCGGCATCATTGCTTTCGCCGCTGTGAAATGCGCCATGGTCTCCACGATGCCGTAGTCCAAGCTAAAAGCGGTCTTCAGCAACTGTTCGCCGTAACCCGTTGAACAACTGCCGGCTATCTCTACATCGCAACCCAAAGTCTCATGCATCCGCTGCAAAGCACCCAGGAAAGCGTTGTATGAGTTGCCGTTGTTGTAACTATAATCCTTATAGGCTAACCTACCCTCCTCGTCCAAGAGTACAATCTTCGTGGTCGTGCTGCCGCTGTCCACTCCAAGGAAAAAACGCACCTCTTTCCCGTCTCCACCAAGTGGAGAAGCCCCCTCTCTTGGGGAGAGGGTTGGGGTGAGGTTTTTACTTTTTAACCACTCTTGGTATTCCTCTTCGCTGCCGAACAGCGGCGGCAGTGTGTGCGTCAGGTCGGCTGTCTTGTCGGCCGTCCCGTCAAACAGCCTCATCGCCTCTGCTACTTGGTACTTGGTACTTTGTCCCTTGGTACTTAGCAAGGCTGTTCCTATCGCCGGCACAAACTGGCTATGCTCCGGCACTATGATAAAGTCAGCAATATTTGGCTTTGAGTCCGAAGGACGGTCTTTCGACTTTTGACTTTCGACTGAAGAAAACATCGCTTTTTGCAGATGTTTTCTCAACTCCGGTATATACGCAAACGGACCACCGCAGAGCAGCACTTTCGGAAGTATCTCCGTGCCCCTTGCCAAAGCACTCACTACTTGCATCGACACGGCATTCAGCATCGAAGCGGCGATGTCCTCTTTGCTCACCGACCGTGAGATGAGGTTTTGGATATCCGTCTTGCTGAACACGCCGCAACGGGATGCAATAGGATAAATATGACTTGCTTTCTCCGCCAGACCGTTTATCTCCGTCACATCCACGCCAAGCAATGTGGCGGTCTGGTCAATGAACGCACCCGTTCCCCCGGCGCAGTTGCCGTTCATGCGCATGTCGGGCACGCGTCCGGGCTCAAAGAAAATCATCTTGCTGTCCTCGCCGCCGATGTCCACTAAGGTGTGTACCTCCGGATAGAACTGCTTCACCACTTCCGCCGAGGCAATCACCTCCTGCACAAACGGCACACCGAGCCGTTGCGCATAACCCATTCCGACCGAACCGGTGATAGCAATACTGACTTTTTCCTCTCCCTTGAGCTTTGAGTCCGAAGGACGGTCTTTCGACTTTTGACTTTCGACTGATGCAAGCATCTTCTTCAGCATCTCTTTCCCAACCACCGCCGGCGCTGCGTTATGCCGCTCATAAGCCGTTGCCACTATAACCGCTTTCTGCTCTCCCTCTCTTGAGGAGAGGGACGGGGAGAGGTTTACAAGTGCCATCTTTATCGTCGTACTACCTATGTCTATTCCTAACTGATACATGCCTTTAATAACCCTATTAAATATGATGCAAAAGTACTCTTTTTTGAGAACGTGAGCAAACAAAAAATGCGTTTCCTTAAAATAAAGAAACGCATTCGAAAGATTTGACACTTTTGTACTTGTAATTCCTTCGGATTTATCAAGTGCCAAAGAAAAGGAGTATCACATCGTCCATTGCTCCAGGGTGGCGGTCAGTTCGTCAAAGGTCTTCGCCTTCGCTTTCCCGCGCACCTCGGCTATCTGGTTATTCACCGCGTCGTTGTATGTCTCCGCCTCCACATCACGAATCACGCCCAAAGCAATCGGCAACTCCTCCTTGTTACTTGGTACTTGGTCACTTGGTACTTCCAGGTTTCTTTCCTGTCCCATGAGGGCAAGCAGACGATGGAGTGTCGGATCCTGCTGGTGGGCGTCATGAACGAGTACCCGGGGATCATCCGCCGGAACGACAATCAGTCGCGGCACAAAGGTCTGCGGGTCAATCTCGAGCGCAATGCCTTTGTCGTTGTTCTTGCCGAAAATCATCTTCTCGCCGTGCTTGAGAATGATACTATGCTCGGCGCGTTGCTCGCGGTCAGCTATCCACGCGTGCGTACCATTATTAAAAATCACGCAGTTGACGAGGCACTCAACTATCGACGCCCCCTTGTGCTGCTGTGCCGCCACAAGGCAATCTACCGTTGTCGGCACATCTACATCCAGCGTGCGGGCAAAGAAAGTTCCCCGTGCACCAAGCACCAGTTCAGCCGGCACAAACGGACGTTCTACCGTGCCGAAAGGACTACTCTTGCTCACGAAGCCCTTTGGACTTGTCGGCGAGTACTGACCTTTGGTCAGACCATAGATGCGGTTGTTGAACATACACACATTGAGATCCACGTTCCTGCGTATCTCGTGAATGAAATGGTTTCCGCCGATAGCGAGACAGTCGCCGTCGCCGCTCATCTGCCAGACGGTCAGTTCCGGATGGCTTGTCTTCACGCCCGTAGCGATTGCACCGCCACGGCCGTGAATCGTATTGAAACCGTACGTGTTGAGGTAATGCGGCATACGGCTGCTACAACCGATACCGGAGATGACTGCCACCTGGTGGGTCGGGATACCTATCTGCGCCATGGCTTTCTGCAGCGCCATGCAGATAGCGTGGTCACCGCAACCCGGGCAGAAACGTACATATTGATCGGATTTGAATTGAGATGCTTCCATGTAAATGAATAATTAATAATGAATAANNAATTAATATTTTTTTCATTTTGTGATATTAGACTTAGAAGTCTTAATAATGGATATTAATAATTTTAGAATCTCGAGAGCATCTGTATGGACAGAAGTAAAACTCTCGTCGGAAATTATGTTTGAATCGTGTAATAACTCTAACCAATATATGGTTTCATTTGTTTCTTTGAGAGCTATACTTAACTTACTAATAAAATCCTGCTTGCTTTGTGCATAGGCAGCTTCCCTGCAATTAGCGCCAATAGAAGTACCGGAACGTAGGAGTTGCTTAGATAAGACATACACATTTTTATCTGTCAAATACTTATAGGCCTTAATGATTCGCAATGCGAACAAATAGGTCTTTTCCTCTAAAACCCCTAAGTTATATTTTTTAGGATTTTCCATTCCTTTACACCCGCCTCACGAGATATTCATTATTAATTTGCGCGTAGCGCACGATTCGCTCTACCGCAAACGGTTGTCCTTGAATCTCGTTGTATTGTTCTATCTTGAGGTCCGGGAACTGCGCACGGAGGTACGCCGCGAATTGACCCGTATTCAGCTCACAAACAATAATTCGCTTGTATTGACTCAGTACCTCGTGTGTGTTCTTCGGTAGCGGACAGATATAATTGAAATGCGCCAGATCGCAACCTAACTCATTCGCCGCGGCGTGCAGGTGACCTTCCGTACTACCCCATCCGACGAGGAGCGTCTCCCTCGTACTTGGTACTTGGTCACTTAGTACTTTCCCATTCATGACCTTTAGGTCAGGAATGGAGTTGGCGATCTGTTCAATCTTATGCTTTCTCGCCAATACCATCTGTTCGTGGTTCTCAGGATTGGTAGAGATAGTACCCTTCTCTGCGTCGCGCTCCAGACCGATGTTGCGGTGCTCGTAGCCTTCCATGCCCGGATATGCCCAATAACGCACACCGCGCGCGTCGCGCAACGCGGGATTATAATGTCCTTTCAGTTCCTCGGGCACAGTCTGCGGATGGATCTCCGGCAGTTCCGCCAGTTTGGGAATTCGCCAAAGAGCCGTACCGTTAGCCAGATAGGTATCTGTCATCAAAATAACCGGCGTCATGTTCTCCAAAGCTATCTTACATGCCTCATACGCGTAGTCAAAGCAGTTCGCGGACGAAGAAGCGGCTATCACGACCGCCGGGCACTCACCGTTTCTGCCATACAGAGCCTGCAGCAGGTCCGTCTGTTCGGTCTTGGTGGGAAGTCCTGTCGAAGGACCGCCGCGCTGTACGTCAATCACCACAAGCGGCAGTTCAGCCATGACAGCCAGACCGATAGCCTCGCTCTTGAGGCTCAGACCGGGACCGCTCGTACTCGTACAAGCCAAGTCACCTGCGAAAGCCGCACCGATAGCCGTGCAGACACCCGCTATCTCGTCCTCCGCCTGAATAGCCATGACGTTCATATCTTTGCGCGCTGCCAGTTCATGCAAAATATCCGTTGCCGGCGTGATTGGATACGAACCTAAAAACAACCTCTTCCCGGCTTTCTCTGCCGCTGCAATCAGTCCCCAAGCCGTCGCTTTGTTACCCGCGATCGAAGTATAATGCCCTGCGGGCATACCCGCTTCACGAGATGTTAATTGTTCATTATTAATTATTAATTGACTAATGGCGAGGTTCTGCCCATAATTATACCCGTCCACCATCACTTTGGTGTTCGGGGCTACAAGCGCAGGCTTCTTCTTGAACTTCTCCTCAAGAAGGTGGATGGCTTTCTCCATCGGTTCGTCGAACAGCCAGTAGATCAGACCGAGCGCGAACATGTTTCGGCATTTCAACACGGCCTTATTATCTAAACCGAAACTATACTCCCTCCCTTGTGGGGAGGGCTGGGGAGAGGTTTCATCCTTCAACGCCTCTTTGGTCAGCGTGGTAAGAGCAACCGGCACGATCTGCACCGTTTCCGGAATACCTAACTCCTCAAACGGATTGGGCGTATGGAACTGCGCTTTCTCAAGGTCCTTGTCCGTCAGCGAATCGGTATCAACAATCACGATTGCGTGACGATGATAGAGCGCGAACTCATCGTCGAAATGCGCCTGCGGATGGTTGAAATGCGAGCCTAAGGTACAGACCTTCAGCGCAGCGGCGTTCATCGCCACCACTACATCCGCTTTGTCGCCGGAGGTGTAAACCTCGTGACCTAACTCTACTTGGAAAGCACTCACGCCGCCTAACGTTCCTTGCGGCGCACGAATCTCTGCCGGAAAGTCCGGCAGCGTGGAGATCTCGTTTCCCATCTCTGCCGCCAACTGGGCAAACATATTCCCCGTCAGCTGCATTCCGTCTCCCGAGTCTCCGCAAAATCGAACTGTTATGTTTTTCATCTATAAGATGTTTGGTTTTAAATGCGGGTACAAAGGTACTGCTTTTTTCTGA
>DEIW01000154.1 GCA_002352705.1 Bacteroidales bacterium UBA2764
GCTATCTATTTCAACGGTCTGCCGGAGATGAAGATCCAGAATGTTACCCTGCGTAACATTGTGATCTCTGCTGACGAAGGAGCTCTCTTCCGCCAGACGAACGGACTCATCATCGATCATGTAGATATCAAGGCTAAGAAAGGCGAAGCTTTCTCTCTTGCGCCGACGGTAGAGAATGTACAGATCAATTGATGATTGATGATTGGTAATTGATATTGAAATGTCGATATATCGAAATATCGGACTATCGCTAATGAGTTTGTTACTCGCGGGGTGCGCCCCGCGGGTAGCGACCTCGTTTTGGAAAATCGGCACTCCGGCAGATAGTATCCGTCCAGGGTACACGGTTATCCATGCCGAAGGTAAAACCCGGCACTGCTACCCTATTACCGAATGGACGTCCAACGACGAGAAAGTGGACACCTATCATTCGCTTCACCACCACGGCGTAGCGGTGGAAAGCGAAGTAATGGCGTACCGCATCTATTTCGACAAGAAACAGACCATCGATCCTTATTGCAAACGGAAGCCGCAGCTGGAGTTGGGTACAAGTTATTGGTACCCGAACGACAGTCTGCTCGCTGCCGGCTACGGCGATGATATTCTGCGCGTCTCCGGCACAGTGGGTGTCGGTAGTGTCAAGTACTGGAACGGCAAAAAGATGGTACATATCGAGCCTGTGGCCGAACGCAGCCAACGCATCGTTCGCCAAACCCGCAACGCTGCCACGATTGAAGTAGCGGTGAAGGATTGGAAGCCTCTCCTGACCTCCCCTGAAGGGAAGGAGAATGGTATAGATATGAACGTCCGATACACATTAGAAGCGGGCCATCGTGATATGCGATGCGATGTATTTTGCTCCTCCCCCCTTCACGGGGGAACTGAGAGGGGCCTTGAAGGCCTCTGTACGGGTGTGCAAACCATTCCTGCCAAAGGAGGCAAGGACACTATAACGATTATTCTTCCGAATGGTGTGTTATTAGGTTCCTGGGGCACTGATTGGCCGGTAAACGATTCTGCCAAATATGCCAAAGAGACGGTAGGCTTAGGAGTGTTTATTCCCAAAGAATATGCGGGAGAACTTGTTCATGACAAACAGAACAATCTCTGCCTTCTTAAACAAAAGTCAGAAGCCAGAAGTCAGAAATCAGAAATCAGCGGTCAGAAGTCAGATAAGCCTTATACCGCACATTTCTACCTGACCTGCTGCGGAGCGACGAAAGAAAACCACCCCGTGGCAACGAATGCCGAGGAGTGGTATGCATATCTTCGCCACTGGGCGGCTAAACTGAAGTAAAAAGAGTAAACGGCATCCTTTCGGGTGCCGTTTATCTGTCATTTAGCGGTTATTTAGCGGTCATTTACGTTAGCATCTCGTTACCATTACGGACGTCACTGTACCGTTTTACCCTCGTTTCGGACCCTCTGGGGTCCGTTTTTTTTGTAATGCCTTAGAATGCAGGCGGACGCCGCTCGGGGGCAAAATGTCCATCATGATAACTATCCGCTATCATGACGGCTATATTGGTATGCAGTTGGATTATCTCCAATGCCGGAACTTCGTATTTCTTCTTAGCCATTTTCATTTGCGGGTGCAAAGGTACTACATTTTTTTGACATACGCAAATTTATTTTACAAATTTGCCGGTTATATCATACATTTCCCCTTCCGGAGTAACGACATAGAGGGTATTATTGATCATTACCTTACGTGCGGAGTTCGTATCCGTAGCGGTACTCTCAATGCCAGTCGCTACCTGCGGTGTGCGTGCCTCGATACGCAAACCGTAACCAGTAGTCTTTCCTTTCGCGAGGTCGATTGTGTAAGCACCTAATGTCAAATCCCAAATAACCTGGTCATTGTACGTCAAGTAGAGATTTGCGTCTTGCGGAGCTTCCTCTACGGCGATGGTATAGGTACGTGCTTGCGGCGCATACAAACCGAGTGCGCATTGTGCTATATTATCAACCAGCGGCATCTCATTGCTGCAGAGTCCCATTCCCGCACGGGTGGTCCACATACGAGCTACTGTAGATTCGTTCATAGAGCCCATCTTGAGTACGTCGCGACCGATAATATATTCATCGGTTGCCTCTTCCGAGGCGGAAACCCAGATGTAATCCGCAGGATTGATGGCATCCTCAGCCGTCAAAGCCAAACGGAACTTCTCCACATTGCTTATAGCACGTTCGGGTGCACGGAAGTTGGTGCCATTCCCCTCTGCCGCCAATAAGTTAACGGTCTCTACTCTATCAAATTGCATGAAGAAGGACAGACCGACAGCGATAGTATAGTCTTTTGCCTCACGCGGTTGATAGCATCTGTGTGCATGGTCATATAGCTGGATCAGTGTTCCAGGGGCCACATTCAATTCCGTATGATGCAATGTGCCATTACCGAAGCCATTCCAACCATTATCTTTGGTTGCTCCGAGTCCGGAGTATTCTGTTGTAAACGAGCGGTATCCCGTGACGGCTTCGCCGGCTTTCTTCTTGAAGACAACGGTATTCCAAGGTTTCGTCTCATCCAGAGTAATAGTATAAGCTCTACCCGGCAACATTGTTCCGGTAAATTTGTTCCAATGTTTGCCTCTTTGAGCATTTTTTGCCTCGTCGTAATTCATGACAGCGTAATTGACATTGAATTGCATTACAGCAGTCGGATCTTCTGCAATACTGATGCCACCGATGACATCTACCGGGAACGGAACAACGAAGTCGTACCAACCTAAAGTATTATGACCAGAAGGATCTACCGCTAAGCGGAAATACGCGTCACCCTTAACTGTAATCTGTGACTCACTTGTTATCTGTCCCGAGGTGGACGCAGTAGTTGTTTGTTCGTCCGTCATACCCAATGCTGCATCCAGGATGAAGTCATTCACGATCAATTCACCGGTAGTCAATACCACCTTACCGCCATTCTCGATATGGAGGTTACCAGCCTGCTCACGGAAGGAATCACCATCACCAATAGTTAGCGTAGCGCCATTCTTCACTGTGACAGTTACGCCTTCGTTGATCGTCATACTATTTACTGTCAGCGGGCCATTCACTTCCATGTTTTCTGCGATTACGGCATCACTGGTAGCTACCGGGTTCTCTGTCCAGTTGAGGTTATTCTGCGCGTCATGGTCTTCTTTTGTATTTTCGAAAATACACAATCCTTCCCCTCCGTAGAGCATCGGATAAACACGACCTGCAATCTGAACTAAATGCGATTTACCGTACCAGTCGGGCAGTTCTGCATACTCTTTTTCTGCACGCGCTAACACTTCGTCACGACTATTGAACGGACGAACGGTTTTGCCTTTTGCATTATAGCAAACAATGGTACCGTCATTGAATGTGCCACCATCGATGACGGTGTTTTGTGGCAGACCGAGAGTACTCTCACCGATGATAGTACCGTCGTTGATCTTCACGCTACCATCCGTCTTCTCCGTATTGCCGTCCATATGCACGATAGCCATCTTATCGGCATTATGCAATTCCAATTGGGTGCCATTAATGATGACGCTGTTTGCGCCGTTCAAGTCAATCGAAGGTTTGGTGCTTGCCGGAATCAAAGCTAATTTGCCCGGTGTGGCGTCTCCTGCCCAACTATCCTCTATCGTCAACGCCGATGCGCTGGAGCCTAACTGAATAGCCGCAGCATTGGAGGAAGAGCAGGTATTATTGCCACGGGCGTAAACCGTGTTCGCGCCGTTTAATACCATGACAGAGCCTTTGGATGCTATCTCTGCATTATTCAGATATATCTCAGTAGCTCCGCTCAGCTGAATAGCCGGAGTAGCTACAGTTTCGTTAACCGGTTTATAACCGATAAAGCCGAGTTTCTTGCCTGCTGCATCTATATCCAGAGAGCCTGTTGCGGCANNGCGGCATCAAAGGTGCGAATATATTCATACTGCACTCCGCTCTTGGCATACACGAAACACGGTGTATGCAGATTGCCTTCTGCAGGATTGATTGCTGGCACTTTATATCCCTTCAAAGCATCCATCTCCCAAAGGCGCTCAGCGGCAGCGGACTCGGATACACCATAAATATATAGGGTGTCAAAAATCGGGTTACCACCATTGAAGCAGGCAGTGAAATTATGCGTCTGTTGAGCGCGATAAGCTGAACCCTCAGAAACAGCATGCTCTGTTCCTGTTTGGAAGATTAGTGTTTCCTTATGCGCTGTAGTCAAGTCCGGTTTGGTAGAATGTACATTAACCGTGGCCTTTGTACCATCGTTTGCTTCGATAGTCAGTGTACCGGTCTGGTTCACATCGTTGCAGCGTACGCGGATCGTATATTCGCCCATTTGGTCGATGTCCACATTCTCCGTAATCTCTGATTCATCCACGTAGAATGCAGGGTTACTGCTGGTTACGGTTATCTTGCTGTTCTGGTCTCCACAGTAGCCCAGCGAAGCATAACTCAACTTGATTGTCTGTGGCTCTTGGAGCGGATTAGCCTCAGTACCAAAAGTCAAAGTAGGTTTATCTACATTCAGATATTTCTTCTGGGTAATTTGCAAGTTCTTCACAAAGCCCGTGAAGTTACCGGAATATTTGATGCGGATATAACGGGTATCTACCTTCAACTGGCGGTTCCGTACTTGGTGACCGCTAACGAACTTGTCCCCTACTTGCGTATAATTTACGCCGTCCGCACTCTCATACAGGTACCAATCTGTAGCCGAAGCTTTCCATGTAGCGTCAGGAGGAGAAGAAGTCACTTTCTGAGATTCCACATCAAAACTGATTTTATCCGGTACACCTGTGAAGGCCAAATCCACAGACTTGGGTGACCATTCAAAACCATCACCAGAAATGAGTCCCCAGAATTTTGTCCATGACAGACCGGACAATCCTTCATCCCAAGAACCAAGGGCGATACCAACACGCTGAGTATATCGAACATCGAAATGGGCAATATAGTTCTCACTGTACCCATCCTCATTTGTAGAGCACCAGGACACCTTATCAACAGAACTCTCCTTGGCATCATTGAACTTATTCTCATCGAGTATGAGCGGCAGGCACACATTGGATTTAGGATTGATTGTCACATTGAGTATCTGTTCAGGAACTGCGTTATAGTTATCGGAAGCAGGTTGGCTCACTTTGATCCATCCGTTTTGCGCGTTCTCCACCTCTCCTGTGGTCAACACATTGCCATCTACAGAAAGAGGACTACCCGATACACTGATATTCAATGCTTTCTCGGTATTGGAAGAAATGACGAAATTTCTATAACGTGAGTTCTCGCGCAGGCGCTCGCCTATGTTCCATGTTATAACAGGGTCTGCCTTGGCTACCGTTACAGGTACGTCAAAGGTAA
>DEIW01000175.1 GCA_002352705.1 Bacteroidales bacterium UBA2764
TCATGATCACGGATGATATAACTGAGCGTACTCTCTTCTACGCTTCCGCTCATCCCTACCAGATGGTAGAAACCCTCATAACCCTGAGTCTCTTCGGGAGTCTCTTGTTGGGGAAGCATGGCTGCAAACTTATTGGCGACCCGCATCGAATTAACCATTTTGTGGTATGCCGTTCCGGGATGGACGTTCGTTCCGTGGAAATGAATTTTGCATCCGGCAGCATTGAAATTTTCGTATTCCAGTTCGCCTATTGCACCTCCGTCCATGGTGTACGCAAACTCCGCGCCGAACTTCTGTACGTCGAAATGGTCTGCTCCGCAGCCTATTTCCTCATCCGGAGTAAAACCGATACGCACTTTGCCGTGCGGAATTTCAGGGTGGTTGATCAAATATTCCATTGCAGTTACAATCTCTGCAATGCCCGCTTTGTCGTCTGCGCCAAGTAAAGTTGTACCGTCGGTCACGATGACATCCTGACCCTTGTATCGCGCTTCGATATAATCTCTCTCTTCGGCTTTGACGATGCCGGCTTTGATATCCTTGCCGCTTGCGTCGGGCGACGTGTCCATGTGCGCAATGAAACCGATGACGGGGATGTCTTTCGACTTTCGACTTTCATCTTTCGACTCTTCCAGCGTCGCCATGATATACCCGTTCTCATCCAATGTCACGTCCGTCATACCGATGGCGCGTAACTCTTCGGCTAAATAACGGGCGAAAACCATCTGACCCGGAGTGGACGGTGTCTTGCCGCTATGCTCGTCGCTCGTAGTCTCGAACGACACGTATTTTAGAAATCGCTCAACAATATTCATTCGTGATTCGTAATTCGTCATTCGTAATTACTTTCCGCCAAACGCTCCCAGGAGCGTGCTCATCGCAGTTGCATATTTCGCTGCGGTGTTGGCATAGCCGGCGGCTGCGTTGGCGCCTTCGCTGGCTTTGGTGGTGGCTTGTTGAACGGTCTCGCTGTTCTTTACCATGTCAGCAAGGCTGTTGGTGACGGTCTCTACGTTGTTCTGGGTAACCAAACCTAATGAAGAAGCTACTAAGCCTTTGCCGAACTCGCTGCGGTAAGTCTTATCCTTGTAGTTGTCTTTCAGACCCTCGCAGTTGGCTATCAGAGTGACGGTGTTCAGAACATTCTGCATGTTCTTGTAGTCATACTTGTTGCCGTCTGCCTTGTATTGGTTGTACAGGGCTAACATCGCATTTCCTGCTCCCTGACCTGCGGTCATGGCTGCGTTGTTCCCGGTGTTGGTCGTCGGAGTACTGCTTACAGCGGATTGCTGATTACTGGTACTTGATTGTTGATTACTGCTTGTGCTGTTTTGCATAAATCCGCAGCCTGCCAGCATCAGCACAGCTGCCATTAAAATTACTTTTTTCATAATATCATATATTTTAATTAACAATTATCAATTAACAAAGCGTCTTAGTGGCCTTTATACAAACTTAATAGAAAGTACATATCTTAAAATGTTGTACCAAACTCCATGAACCCTTTGTACATTGTAAATTGTACATTGATTCAAATCTACATAACAATATCCATTTCCTCGGTCCGCCCGTCGAGATATGCAATAATATTGTCGCATACATTCTCGCACATGGCTATTCTTCCTTCCCATGTCCCGGTTCCTGTGTGAGGAGAGAGGACGACATTCGGCAGTCTCAACAGTTCCGGATGGATGGCAGGTTCGTTTTCATATACATCCAACGCGGCGCCGGCAATAATGCCGTTTTGGAGCGCTTCCACTAACGCTTTCTCGTCTACATGCGCGCCGCGCGCAGTATTGATAAGGTACGCGCTGCGTTTCATCATGCCCAGTTCCGGTTTCCCGATTATATGGTGTACCTCGGGTGTGTAGGGGAGGTTCAGACTCAAATAGTCGCTGTCCTGCAGTATGGTCTGAAAATCCACATACTCCGCCTGCCGGATCACCTCCGCCAGCCAATCCTTGGTACTTGGTACTTTGTCCCTTGGTACTTCAATCACCTCCGCACGCCAATCCTTGGTACTTGGTACTTTGTCCCTTGGTACTTCAACCGGCTTCCTGTTGTGATAAATCACCCTCATGCCGCTTGCTATCGCCCGCCGTGCGAGAGACTGACCTATTCGTCCCATACCGATGATACCCAGAGTCTTACCGTACAACGAATGACTCAGATGGCGCATCACACCAAACGGTATAGGGTAGCAAAGCTCATCCCCGTTCCGGGGGGGATTGGACAGGCCTTTCCTTATCTCGCGGTCGAACTCGCTTACTCTCCGGGCTACGTCAATCATCAGCGCAAAGGCTAACTCTGCCGTAGGCTCTACCACCGGCTGGGGAGTATTCGTCACGATAATACCGCGCTCGCGGCATGCCGACAAATCAATATTGTTGTATCCGGCGCCGAAATTGGCTATCAGACGTAAGTTAGGCATCGTCTCCATCATCTCCCGGGGCACCCGATAATCGAAAGTGCTCACCAAAATCTCCGCTTCCTGCCATTCCTCCATCTCTTCTCCTCCTCTATACGCGGAGGTCGGGTGGGGCTTCACCAACGACCAATCACCAAGACCTCGCTCGACGAGGCGTTGGAATCCTTCTCTTGGCAGTTCTGTGGTAAAAGCAATCGTCATGATTCGAATGATTATTCAAAATCGCTGCAAAGTTACTACTTTTTTTTTATATATGCAAGAA
>DEIW01000202.1 GCA_002352705.1 Bacteroidales bacterium UBA2764
TTGCGTGCAAAGGTACGTATTTTTTCGCACATACGCAAATTATTTCGCCGGAATTCTTGCGTATGTCAAAAAATTGTAGTAATTTTGCGAGCAAAATTGAAAGGAGCACAAGTTATGGAAACCGCAACAAGGACATTACAAATCACTTTACCTCTCGCAGACGCTGCATTTTTACGGCGCCAGAGCCGTAATATGGGATGGCATGTTGTAACGGTGCGTACGAAAGCCCCGTCTGAGCCCAAAGTCAAGATGACCGAAGAAGAATTCCGTGCCAAGTTAGCGCATTCCAGTGCACAGGGAGCAGCCGGACAGACGATTGCCATGCATGAAAACGAGACACCACAACAATTCATTGACCGCCTGTTATGTATGCAATAGAGTTTACTGAAGATGCCAAAAAAGACCTGCAACTTCTGCAACGCAAAGCTCCTCAAGCGGTTGATAAATTAGCCCAATTGCTGAGCGAATTACGGGTTCACCCTCGAACCGGAACAGGGCAAGCAGAGCGTCTGAGACATTATCAAAACGAAACATGGTCACGCCGCATCAACCGTGAACACAGACTGGTTTATGAAATCCATGATAACGAAGTACTCGTTTTGGTGATTTCTGCATACGGACACTATTGATTATTAATTTTGGTGACGCTGCCTCTTATACGGCTTATACTTATTATACAAATCGGCAAAAGTATTCCGCAATGGCCAGATCTTTATTCTCCGTGGGGAAAAAATCTACACGCTGCAAGGTCAGGAGACCAAATAGAAAGACGCAGTAAAAAGGAAAGAAAGGACGGCACAATGTGTCGCCCTTTCTGATTCAGTCAGTCTTTCCTTATGTCATATTTTACCTTAAATTCTCTCCAGAACCGTGTGGACGAGTTCTTTGATGCGGGGTTTGTAGTCGGTATTGGCGGCTTCAATCTTGCGCTGGGCGATGACACAGCAGACCGTCATGGCGCGGTGCCCCATGTGCAGTGCCAGACCGGCGATACAGGAACCCTCCATCTCGTAGTTGGTGATACGCTGCCCCTCGTAGCGGAAGGCGGAGATCTTCTCGTTGATGTCGGGCACGGCGAGTCCCACTCGGAGGACACGTCCCTGCGGACCGTAGAAACCGTTGGCGGCAATCGTGCAACCGCGCATCATATCGTCTTTCGCGATACGGTCCACGAGCTCCGGATTAGCGGCTACGACATACGGCACTGCGGCTTTCTTCGGATAGCCCACGTAGTCCACGAAAGCTTTCTCGAAACCGAGGTCGGCAATCTTGTCACGGTCCTCGTAGAACGCCAACACGCCGTCAAAACCGATGGACTTTTGCGAAACGAGAAAAGTGCCGAGAGGAATATCCTCCTGCATGCCTCCGCATGTACCGATACGGACGATGTCGAGGCTACGCTTCTGAGCCTTCTCCGTACGGGTGGCGAAATCGATATTCGCGAGCGCATCAATCTCATTCATGACGATGTCGCAGTTATCGGTACCGATACCCGTTGAGATACAAGAGATACGTTTGCCGTGGAACTTACCGGTGATGGTGTGGAACTCACGGGATTGCACGTCACACTCGATGGAGCCTTCGTCAAAGAAAGAAGCCACCATGTTTACCCGATCCTGGTCTCCTACCAAGATCACTTTGTCTGCCAAGAACTCAGGTTTGAGATGCAGATGGAACGCAGAACCATCTCCATTGATGATTAACTGCGATGCTGGAAATGTTTTCATAGTATTTACTTATTTTCGCATTTATTTATTTTCACATTTTCTCATTTATGCCTCTCCTCCGGTGAACGTGAGCGGTAGCGTGGAGCCATGTGCAGGTCCGCCAATAGGATTGATAGTACCGAACTTCTGCTCGTACTGACCGATATTATTTTGCAGAGCGCCAAGAATTTTCTTAGCCTGATCCGGTGTCACTACCACACGCGCAACCACATTCGCCTGCTGGATACCGGGCATGAGTTGTGCAAAATCCAAGACGAACTCCGTAGGCGTATGAGCGATAAGCGCCAAGTTAGCAAAAACGCCCTGCGCTTTATCCGGAGCGATGTTGATTTTCAATTGATTTTCTGCCATAATGTTTTTAGTTTTAGTTGTTATTTCGGGATGACGTAATGACGGTATTACGTTATTTACCATTTCTTATTTCTTTTAGGGACGACGAGCATCCAGAGGTTGATGAGGGGCAAGAGGATATCAAAAGTCAGTATGCTGAACATCCCGAAGCGTTTTTGTCCCATTCTGCGCGCGGAGACATTGATGACGATTGTCTGCATAATCCAACGGAGCAGGAAGAGGAGCAAAGCGAGGAGAAGGACAAAAACCCCTCCCTGCCCCTCCCCACAAGGGAGGGAGTAAAGATAATATATAATTGCTCCTAATACTGTGGCGTAGAAGAGGCCACGGGTGAGGGGCTCCAGGGCGAGGCGGAACTTCGTTTCCCGGCGGTACGCAGGCGAGACAGACAGATGGCGTCGTTTCTGCTGCCACCATTCCTTCATCGTTCTTTTAGGGATAGACCAGGTATAACTCTCCGGAGAGAGGACCACCGCCGTATTTGCCGCTGTAGCCGTGTGATTCACAAAGAGGTCATCATCGCCCGCCCTACTCGTCATCAGGTGTGTGAATCCCCCTGATTCGAAGAAGAAGGCCTTGCGGTACGCCAGATTACGTCCCACCCCCATATACGGATGCCCGCAAAGAGCAGCGCCGAGGTAATGCAGACCATTAAACAGCGTATCAAAACGAATCAGCTTATTGAGGAGCCCTTTCTCGTAGAAATAAGGACTGAAGCCGAGGACAATGTCATTTAAGAATTGAGAATTGAGAATTGAGAATTGAGATTTGGCATTTGACATTTGGAAACCATTGACCATCTGAGCAATCCAGCGCGGGGATTCGGGAATACAATCCGCATCGGTCAGTAGCAGGTAGTCATATTTCGCAGCCTTCGCAGCCAGAGTGAGCGCCAGTTTCTTAGTAGAATTCACCCGTGCGCCATAGGGAACAAATGTCATTCTGAGACGTTCGTCATTAACCATATAACTCTCTACAATAGCCCGCGTCTCATCCTCGGAACCGTCATCCACCACAATGACTTCATATTCAGGC
>DEIW01000146.1 GCA_002352705.1 Bacteroidales bacterium UBA2764
AAGAACTCCAAGAACCAACCCGAAGACCCGCACGCATGCCCCAGAAACAACGGAGTCTGTATAAGTATCGCCAAACTTCTCCAACTCCTCACCTATGCAGAAGGCAAACACCTCATCTCAATCGGTGAAGAATTAGACACACTTGTTAAGTCAGAGAAAGCCGGTGTTTGGAGCCAGAAGAGCGATATATTAAGGCTCGCCTTCGATAATGGATTTTATGGACAGAATTACATGAGTGATGCTTCGTTCAGCGCTCATGTGAAGGTCTATTACAACCTCTTGTTGACCGGCACGCCTAACTCGCTCAAACGTTTCTTCAAAGACCCGGAAGATGGACTTATCACACGTGTATGTTTTGCACAATTGCCCGATACCTCGTTCGCCGAGATTCCCGCGTTTGCTTTATACACGGAAGCCGAGAAAGCCGAGATCATCCGCTGGGCGCGTCAGCTCGACGCAGAGAAAGGCACAATCGCGTGTCCGCAAGTGGGAACGGTCATCAGCGATTGGCTGGAGCGCAAACGCCAACAGGCTATTGATGCCGACAGCCATGCGATGGATACACTTCGCCGTCGAGCTGCGGTTATTGGTTTTCGCGCAGGTATGCTCTGCTATCTGTTGGAGAACCACAAATACACCAAGACGGTAGGAGCATTTGCCGAGTGGGTGGCTGAATATATTTTCCGCAATCAGATGGAGTTGTACGGCCCGCAGATCGAACAGACCTACAAAAGCAGCATCGAATCGCAAACCGAACGAGGTGCTGCCGCTTCCTTACTCTCGCTTCTGCCGGAAGAGTTCACCGCTGCCGACCTCATCAAACTCCGTGCCCGCAAAGGTCAATCGGTCAAGTCTTCGGCTATCAGTATGGTGCTCAATCGTTGGAAAGCCAACCACCGTATTGAGAAAGCCACCGAGACCACATGGCGCAAACTATAGTCTCGCACACGATGTTCTGTGTCCGGCACCTCCGTTGCCGGAGTTTCCGCCCACGGTGTCTTGTGCGCGCGAGTTCCGCGAGCGTGTAAAGTTTCGTTCATTGCGTCGGATAGTATCCGACATTTAGAAAGCGACCGCATTTGCGGTCGTTTTCCGTATGTCCATTATCCGGCATTGTATGCCGTTTCTTTTTGACTTTGTTCATTGCCGCCGGATTGTATCCGGCATTCTTCTTTTATTCTCTCGGATGCCATCCGAGTTTTTTTCACGCCATCACAAAATCACACAAAAATATATCTTCATCGCGGTTTTCAAAAGAAGATGTACCAAGCCCAGGCTCCGACTCTGTTTTTATTTATATTATAAAAACGAGAGTCTGGAGTCGGGCGGTGAGTTCGTTTTGAAAAAATACTCTCATTCGGCAGATTTCATTCCAAAAACTTGCATATATCAGAAAAAAGTTGTAACTTTGCACCCGCAAAATTGCCCATGCTGATAGCATGCAAGAGATAAAAAAGCAAATAGAGTTCTTCTCTAACGAGAAATACCGTGAGTTGCCATACGGCACAATATACTATGTACCCGGAACGGCTTCTTCCGCACTCAATGAGTATGTGAAAGCTAATGCCGATACTATTGCAGACCATTTGAACCGAGGCGAAAATAATTGGGTGACTTGTAATATCGTGTTTCTGGAAATCGGCAATTCACTTTTCGCTCCACGTAAAAATGCCGTCTTGTATAGTGCTATGCTTCCGACGGCTGGCAGTCCTGATGGTTTTAGTTTTTTTGCTGCTACACTTCGTGTTACCGAACCGGCAATTCTCCAATCTGCATTTGATGAATACTTCTGCACTTTGCAGAAGATGTTCGATGAGATTTTAGATAGTGGTCATTTCAAAGAGTCTCATTTAAGTACTACCATTTTATCAGCTGACGTAGATGTCAATTTCTCGTACGGACGCGATATTGATGATGGTATCAGGTTTTGCATAACCGGCAAACCATTCCCATATACAGAGCCGAGTCGCCTTGAGATAACGCCAAATACATATCAAGTATTGCTGCCGGACTATAAACGCGAAATACATTTCACGGCACAAGTTAAGGCATTGTACGTTTTGTTCTTGAAACATCCAGAGGGTATACGCATGAAAGAAATCGCGGATTACAAAGAGGAATACAAGCAACTCTATTTCTGCCTCACCAATCGTTCCGATACGGATAAATTGCGTGATTCGGTAGATAAGTTACTGGATGTATGCAATCCAAATGCGTTGAACGTAAAGAAGTCTCAATGCAATGCAGCCATCAGTTGTGCTATTCCGAAGGCAGATTTAAGCCGCTATTACGAGATTGAAGTCAATCGCGGTTTGCCGCACAAGATAAACTTGGATCGTTCGTTAGTAACTTTGCCGGTAACATTGCGCTCATAGCAAGTTTGTAACGTTACAAACTTTTGAATAGTTCACCTAAATGTAGTACCTTTGCGCCGAAAATAAAAATTGCAAGAATTATGAACAAGATGACATTTCTATTTTTGGTGCTGACGATAGCCGGATGCACAAGCAAAGCGACTTCTAATGAGACGCAAGTGACGGATACTATAGTAGCGACTGAGGAACAACCGATGCAGCAAAAAGAGTGTTCTCCTGCGACCATAGGCGATATTCCTTTACCAGATGGCTTTGAGCGCGTGCCTATAGCAGACTCCACTTCTTTTGCTTACTTTTTGAGAAACCTTCCTCTTAAGCCTTTAGGAACTCCCGTTTACACATGCTATGGTACAGAAGGTTGGACGGATGCTGCTTATGCCGTGATTGACGGATACGCACCTGGCAATGAAGATTTACAGCAATGCGCAGATGCTATTATACGCCTACGTGCGGAATGGTTATATAAGAATAAGCGCTATGACGAAATCGCTTTACATTTCACCAACGGTTGGTTGTGCGAGTACAAACGTTGGGCAGAAGGTGAACGAGTACATGTGCAAGGTAACAAGACTTCTTGGTATAGAGCGTTTAATACTCCGGATTATAGTTACTCCACATTTATGCAATACCTAAAAATGGTATTTAATTATGCCGGAACGCTGTCGCTTTCAAAAGAACTAAAGAAAGCGGCGATGCAGGATGTACAAATAGGAGATGTATTTATTCGCGGTGGAAGTCCCGGGCACGCAATCATTGTGGTGGATGTTGCCAAGGACGTGAAGTGGCATCCGGGAGATAGATGTTTTCTTGTCGCTGAAAGTTATATGCCAGCACAGGACATTCATATCCTCATCAACTCGAATAACTACCGCGAGAACACCAGTCCGTGGCATTTGAGAGACGATGTTATGCGCAGCGGAGATGGATATAACTTCACTACATATACATTTAGTGGTCTTGATTTAAAACGGTTTTGAGTATTACTT
>DEIW01000022.1 GCA_002352705.1 Bacteroidales bacterium UBA2764
TACTGCTTTTTTTTGACATACGCAAATTTTTGAGCAAAAAAATGCAAAAAAAATGCAAATTGGTGCTTTTTTACAGCCATGCTACCCCGGATACCACCAAAGTAGAGAACATCAAGACGGGCATCTGGATATCCAGAGCACTGCCTTCATTCCGCCATATATAGACAATATGCCATGCCCACACAGGTACAATCAACAAAGCCAGATAATGGCCCCAAACCGCAAACAAAATAAGACTTGTCACCAGCAAACAGGTGTGGTAGATTTTGCCTCCTTTCGTACCTAACATGCTCGCGAACGTGCGCTTGCCGTGCGCGCGGTCATTATTCATATCACGTATGTTATTGAGGTTAAGGACGCCCACGCACGGCAATCCGATAGCTACGCCGCAGCCAAACGCTTCCCATGTCAAGGTCTGAGCCTGTAGATAGTAAGAACCCATTGTGCTGAGGAGCCCGAAAAACAGGAATACTCCCAAATCACCCAAGCCCATATAGCCGTAACTGTGTTTGCCCAGCGTATAGGTCATGGCGCCGATGATTGCCAAGAGCCCTAAAACGAGGAAGATACAAACCTCTCCCAACTTCGAAGACCACGGGCGGAAAGCGGTGAGTACCAATGCGGTGCCGAATACCACGCAGAGCCCGATAAACAGACCGATCATCCCTTTCATCTGACGGGTGGTGATAGTGCCGGCTTGTAACCCATAGGCGGCACGGCCGTGTTGGTCGCTGTCCGTCCCTTTTTGGGCGTCACCTAATTCGTTGCTTAAATTGCTCAGTATCTGTAAACTCAGGGTTGTGCAGATGGCTAAGACAAACACGTACCAGTCCAGCCATCCTGCCAAACCGGTTCCCAAGACAATGCCGGACATCGAGAGCGGCAGCGTGCGCAAACGCAAAGATTGGATATAGGGATTCATTGCTCGGACTCTTTCTGACTCTTCAATAACACGTGCATGACCTCGGACGGATAGCCTTCGTCGGTAAATGCGCCCATGTCGTAACTGCCCCATCCCAGAGGGATGTATTCGGAAGGACGCCATCCTCCGTAGCACTCGGGTTCCCAATAGAAAATCCCTGCACAGGAATCAATGGCTGTAGCGCGCTTTATGAAATCCGCCATGACCACCGGAGATATGGAGTCGTTGGCGAACATGCCGATCTCGGCAATCATCACCGGGCAGTGCCATTCCCGAATCAGGTGCTTGATGTTCTCTTCTGCTAAATCATTCATCTCCTGCCATGTCTTGCCGCCGTTCCAGGCGCTCATCATCGGATAATGCGACAGGCCGATCATATCCCATTTGCCGCCGTGTTCATGCATCGCCTTCCAGAACCAGTCGCGACGCTCGTAGGCATTGTCCACATGTACGATGACAGTAATATCGCTGAAAGCTTCTTTAGCGGCTTCGTATCCGACACGAGTGAAACCGGCATAGCGTCCCCATGCCTCATCTATCTCCTTCCCTTTAGGGAGGGTCAGGGTAGGCTTGCTCACTTTTCCCATCGGCCAAAGCATGCCGTTCGGCGTCTCGTTGCCTATCTGGACCCACTCGGGTTTGATCCCTTCTTCCTTGAGCGCGTATAATACGTCCAGGGTGTGTTCACGGACGGCTTCCAGCATCGTTTCGTAGTCATAATTCTGCCATGCTGCCGGAATAGTCTGGTGCGAGGGGTCGGCAAAGAAATCGGAATAATGGATGTCTATCATAATCCGTTGTCCCGCTTTTGCCGCACGTCTGGCAAGGGAGAGCATATCCGCTTTGTTGCTCCATCCCGTTGAATGGTTCACCCATACGCGCAGCCGCACGGCGTTCATTCCCTCTCGCCGCAAGAGCCCGATACAGTCCTCATGATTGCCGAAAGGCACGCTGTCATGCTCCATCTCGCTCAGCCAGCTCAGATCGGCACCCTTTGCCCACGATCCGCGGGGGCTGTCCGTTCGGTGATAGCAGCCGGTTAACAGACCTATTGCTGCTATTAACAAGAAACACTTCTTCATAGTCTTTTGTACTTAAAGAATTATTTGAAACCGAATACAAAATAAACAGCGCCGATCAATAGCAGGCAGGCTACCAGATGATTCCATCGTAGCTGCATATGAAAGGCAAGCGCGCTGAAAACAACAAAAACGACCAAGGTTATCACCTCCTGAATCACTTTTAACTGCATCAGGGAGAAGGAACCTCCGTTGCCTTCAAAACCCATCCGGTTGGCGGGGACTTGGAGACAGTACTCGAAAAAAGCGATACCCCACGACAGCAGGATGACGAAAATCAAGGGGGTGGAGTTGGTAATCAGTCCGGTCTGCTGCATCTTCAGGTGACCGTACCACGCAAGCGTCATAAATACGTTTGACGCCAGCAATAACAAGATAGTATATAAAGCATTCATAATTTATAATTTATCTGCGGGGCAGGTACTCCTCCTTGATATTACTCATCGCCGCATACATCGAATCCGCGGCTTCCGGGTTGAGGGCTTTGATTTGCGCCATCAGGCCTTTTACTTTCTCCCGCGAACTGACATGCTCGAACGGGCATAGTTGTTTTTGTTTGCGGTATCCCCGTTCTTGCGCATAAGCTATCAGGTCCGCCTCGTCAATCAGGCATAACGGACGGATGATCTGCAACGGCATTTTGTCCATCTGTAGGATAGGAGGCATGGTGGCAAAGGCACCCTGGTAAATCAGGTTCATCATCATCGTCTCCAGGATGTCGTCCCGGTGATGCCCGAAGGCGATTTTGTTGCAGCCGAGTTCCTGAGCGGTGTTGAAGAGTGCTTTCCGGCGGTACCACGAGCATAGGAAACACGGATTGGAGTATTCGCTGTCTCCGCCGCTTATCTCGACATCTTTTACTACGAAGGGCACTTTGAACTCGTCGCAGAAAGCCTGCAGATAACTGAGGTCGGAGATGTAGGCACGCTCCTGGACACGTACATGCAGAGCCGTTACCCGGAACCGGGGCTTGTAGATCTGCGCTCTGCGTCCCAACAGTTCTACTAACGCCAGACTGTCTTTCCCGCCGCTCAGACCTATCAGGATATGGTCGCCGTCGGCTATCAGACCATAGTCCGCACAGGCTTTGTGAAATTTCTTGACGATATTCATGGCTCTGCCGGTTTATGCAACCGTTTCTCGTATTTCTGTATCTCCAGCGATGTGCGGGCTATCCGTTTCTCCAGCTCTTTGATGTCGCGGATGATAATCTGCATATGTACTGCGCGGTCGTACAACTCTTGGTCTTTTCCGCTAATCTTGATATCGCCTGCCTCTACCCGCTTGCCTGCGCGGTAGAGAAGCAGCTCTTTCCCGTCGTCACGAACCAGGATGCGCAGACCGCTCGGCGTCGTCTGGGCGTAGTTGCCGTGATCCTGATATTTCTCGTTCTTCTCGTATTGGAATAAAGCCACCAGACTGTCCGCTACGGGCATGAGGGAGTCTAACTGGCTTTCATAATAAGCCAGCGAACGTTGCTGCTCTACCAGCGAGACAGAGTCACGCACATGTTTCTCCGAGCGGTATTGTTCGACTCGGGAGGGCTTGCTGCAACCGGAAAAAACGGCCAGACAGACGATGAGGTAAACGAGATACTTTTTCATACAGGGCACAAAATTACTATAAAAATTGCATATACGCAAGTTTTCGGACGTTTTTTGTATAAAAATATACAAAGGCTTGCGTATATGGTTTTTTTTTTGTACCTTTGCCGCCGATTTAAATTTTATACCCATGAGTGAGAGCAAATACGAAAGCAAAATAACCTCTTCTCCGTGCTCGGCACAGCAGATTTATCGCGTTCTGAGCGATATGCGCAGTCTGGAGAGAGTGAAAGACCTGATCCCGCAGGATAAAATCCAGGAAATGGAGATCGAGCAGGACCGCGTACGGTTCAAGGTGGACGGGCTTGCCCAGAAAATCACACTCGCTATTGTTGACCGGATAGAGAACGATACCGTGAAGTTCGGAGTGGAGGGAATCCCTATGAACGCGAACCTCTGGATACAGTTGAAAGAGGCGGGCGTCGCTGATACCCGGATTAAACTGACGATTAAAGCGGATATCCCGATGATGTTTAAATTTATGGTGGAGAAAAAACTCCAACAGGGGCTGGATCAGGCGGCGGATATGCTCGCCCAGTTCCCTTATGCACAGTGGAATTAACTTTTTTACAGGTATGAAGAGACCAAGAATACACAGAGAAGGGCGGACTATGATTATCGGCATCGTATTGCTCTTGTTTATCATCAATGTGCCGATGTACTTGTATTCCCCGCATTGGAGTTTCGGAATTTCTCTGGCGCTGACCGCATTGTTGTTGGTCTTCGTGACGTATTTCTTCCGCAATCCGGTACGTGTGCTGGAGATTGATGACCCGAATTTTATTATCGCCCCGGCGGACGGGAGAGTGGTCGTAGTGGAGCCTACGGAGGAGAATGAGTATTTCCATGAACCCAGACTCCAGGTGTCGATTTTCATGTCGCCGTTCAATGTGCATGCCAACTGGTATCCGATAGAGGGCACGGTGTTGGTCAGCGAACACCAGAAGGGGCATCATAAAGGAGCATGGCTCCCGAAATCTTCTACCGAGAACGAGCGTTCGCTCGTGGTCATCGAGACGCCGTCGAAAGTGCAGATAGCTGTCCGCCAGGTGGCGGGAGCCATGGCGCGACGGATTGTGACGTATGCCAAACCCGGACACCAGGCGCACCGTAATACCCACCTCGGATTTATCAAGTTAGGCTCGCGCGTGGACATGTACCTGCCGCTGAATACCGAGATGTTTGTGACTGTCGGTGAAGCGGTAAGGGGAAACGAAACGATTATAGGCAGGTTGCAGGACGACCCCGCCATCAACACGAATGAGGAATAAAAATATAAAAATATAAACAATAAATATCTTATCACCATGAATTTTGAAGAATTATTTGCGCAGTATCCCTGCCCGTTTACCGATGAGCAAGTCAAGGCTCAGGTTGCTGAAATTGAAGCAAAGCATTTTGCGGAGAATAATAATGTTGAGGTCTGGAAAGAGTGCCTCCATCAGATTGATTACACCACTCTCAGTGCCGATGACACGATCGCCAAAGTGGAGAAGATGGCAAATGCGGTGAATAACTTCGAGAAGGATTTCCCCGGAATACCTAACGTAGCTGCTATCTGTGTCTATCCCGCTATGGCGGAATACGTACGGGCTGCGCTCAAAGACCCGAAATTCAATATCGCCTGCGTTAGCGGTGGGTTCCCTGCTTCGCAGACTTTCCTTGAGGTCAAGGTGGCGGAGACCGCTATGGCTATCAAGGCGGGTGCTACCGAAATTGACATCGTCCTCTCGGTCGGTAAATTCCTTGAGGGTAACTATCAGGAGTGCTTCGATGAAATCAGCGAACTCAAAGCCGTTTGCGGAGACAAGCACCTCAAAGTGATTCTCGAAACCGGTCTGCTCAAGACCGCAGAGAATATCTGGAAAGCCTCTATCCTCTCCATGGCTGCCGGTTGTGATTTTATCAAGACTTCTACCGGTAAGATTGCCGTGAACGCAACGCCCGAAGCTACGTTCGTCATGTGTCAGGCTATCAAGGCGTGGAAAGAGAAAACAGGCATCAAGATGGGATACAAGCCTGCCGGAGGTGTTTCTACCACCGAGGAAGCGGTACAGCATTTCACGCTCGTTAAGGAAATCCTCGGAGAGGAGTGGCTCAACAATGAGTCCTTCCGCTTCGGAGCTTCACGTCTCGCTAATAACTTACTTTCCTCTATCGTAGGAAAAGAAACCAAATATTTTTAACTAGTGGACTAGTAGACTAGTAAGCTAGTGGACTATCATCATGAATACGATTTTATCCAAGAGATTTTTCTCACCCAATGTAGCGGAGCTCGTAGTGGAGGCTCCGCTCATTGCGCGTAGCCGCAGAGCCGGCCATTTTGTCATCATCCGTGTGGACGCACAATCCGAACGTGTGCCCTTGACGATCGCCGGCGCGGATATTGAAAAAGGTACGATCACGCTCGTCGTGCAGCGGATAGGCGTTTCCACGCATAAACTGCTGGCGCTCAATCCGGGCGATTGTATTCACGACGTGGTAGG
>DEIW01000115.1 GCA_002352705.1 Bacteroidales bacterium UBA2764
GCATATCTCAAAAAAAAGCAGTACCTTTGCAGCCGCTTTTAAATAATATTGAATCGATGACAAAAAACTTCGTAGAAGAATTGCGTTGGAGAGGCATGCTCCAGGATATCATGCCCGGAACGGAAGAACAGTTAATGAAAGAGATGACGACCGCTTACGTGGGTATCGACCCGACGGCGGACAGTCTGCATATCGGTCACCTGTGCGGCATCATGATGCTGCGCCACCTGCAGGCGTGCGGTCATAAGCCTATTGCGCTGCTCGGCGGTGCGACGGGTATGATCGGCGACCCGAGCGGCAAGAGCGCGGAGCGTAACCTGCTGACCGAGGAGACGCTGCGTCATAACGTAGCGTGTATCCGCGAGCAACTGGAGCATTTCCTGGATTTTAACAGCAACGAGCCCAACGCCGCCGAGTTGGTCAATAACTACGACTGGATGAAGGACTATACGTTCCTCGATTTCGCGCGCAATATCGGCAAACTGATCACCGTCAATTACATGATGGCGAAGGACAGCGTGAAGAAGCGTTTCAACGGCGAGTTCGCCCAGGGCATGTCGTTCACGGAGTTCACGTACCAGTTGCTGCAAGGCTACGATTTCGTGTATTTGAACGAGCATAAGAACTGCCTGATGCAGATGGGCGGTTCTGACCAGTGGGGTAATATCACCACGGGTATCGAGTTGATGCGTAAGATGAACGGCAAGACGGCTTTCGCCCTCACCTGCCCGCTGATCACCAAAGCCGACGGCGGCAAGTTCGGCAAGACCGAGAGCGGCAACATCTGGCTGAGCAAGAAATACACCAGCCCGTATAAGTTCTACCAGTTCTGGATGAACGTGAGCGACGACGACGCGAAGCGTTATATCAAGATCTTCACCAGCCTCAGCCGCGAGGAGATCGAAGCGCTGATCAAGGAGCACGAAGAGGCGCCGCATATGCGTACTCTCCAGAAACGGCTCGCCAAAGAGGTGACCTGCATGGTTCACTCCGAGGAGGATTACAATAAAGCCGTGGAGGCCTCTAATATATTATTCGGAAACGCGAGTACAGACGCGCTGCGCGCGTTGGACGAGGAGACGTTCCTGCAGGTCTTCGAGGGCGTGGAGCGCTACGAGATCAGTCTGGACGAACTGAAAGCCGGCATCGGTCCGCTCGACCTGCTTGCCGAGAAGACGGCTATCTTCCCATCGAAGGGCGAGGCACGCAAGATGATTCAGGCGAACGGGTTCAGTATGAACAAAGAGAAACTGACCGACCCGCAAACCCCGATCACCGACGCCGCGTTGCTGAACGGCAAATATCTGCTCTTCCAAAAAGGCAAAAAGAATTACTATTTGGTCATTGCTAAATAGCCGTCAGCATTCAGCTGTCAGAAGTCAGAAAGTAAAAAGCAGAGCACGTGCTCTGCTTTTTTTGTGAAAAATACTTATTTTTCTTGCATATATTAAAAATTTGTAGTACCTTTGCAACCGAATTTATTGGAAAAACGGACAAAATTCAATAAATAGATATTGGAAAAACGGACAAAATATCGTAATTCTATATTGGAAAAACGGACAAAATCATGTTAAATTATGCTTAAACGACATATTGATAGTGTTTTAGAAAATCATTATGCGATGACCAACAAGGCATTGTTACTAACCGGCGCAAGACAGACCGGCAAAACTTATGCTATCAGGAAGTATGCTAAAGATCATGGGTTGCAGTTGATAGAGATGAATTTTGTTCTGCAACCCGAGACGATAGATATTCCTCGCGGTGCAGGTAGTGTTCAGGAACTCTTGTTGCGAATCTCTGCATATGCCAACCATCCGTTAGAGCCTGGTAAAACGCTCATTTTCTTTGATGAGGTACAGGCGTATCAAGATATAATGACGTGGGTAAAGGCATTGGTAGAGGATGGGCGGTATCGCTATGCGCTTAGTGGCAGTTTGTTGGGGCTGGAGATGAACGTGCGTTCTTTGCCGGTAGGGTATATGTCTGAATACCAAATGTATCCTCTGGATTTTGAAGAATTTATTCGCAACATAGGAGTAACGGATGAGGTTTTGGATGCTGTGCGTTCGGCATGGGACCAACGTAAACCTGTGGATGCTTATATTCACGAGAAACTGATGCGGCTATTCAATCTATACCTGATTGTAGGCGGAATGCCTGCTGCTGTGCAGCAATATGTGGACACAAATGACTTACAACGAGTAATACAGGAGCAAAAAGCCATTCTTGCATTTTACAAAAAAGATATCGCGAATTATGATCCGGAAAATAAATTGTACATCAATGATGTCTTTGATCTGATTCCTTCGGAATTAAATGCAAAGAATAAGCGCTTTATACTCAAGCGCCTCAACGAACATATCAAGTTCTCCCGACATGAAAACAGTTTTGTTTGGCTTCGAGATGCAGATATGGCGCTCCCGGTATATAATGTAGAAGAACCGCGCGTGCCGCTTAAACTCAATGAGTTGCGAAATCTGTTTAAATTATTCCAAAATGATGTAGGATTATTGGCTTCTCAATATGTGAATGGCATTCAATTACAGATATTGCAAGGGAATGTATGTATCAATAATGGGGCTATTTACGAAAATGCAGTTGCCCAAGAACTGCACGCACATGGATGGAAATTATACTACTTCAACAGCAAAAAACAAGGAGAAGTGGACTTCTTGCTGGAAAACGATAGTGAGATTATTCCGCTGGAGGTAAAATCCGGTAAAGATTATCAGCGTCATGTAGCCCTAAAAAATATATTATCCAATGAAGAATACACCATTGATCGTGCCATAGTGCTTTGCAACGAAAATATCAAGGAAGATGGCAATATTCTATACGCCCCGGTTTATATGACCATGTTTCTGCATCATCGTCCGGCAGTGACACCACTCATCTATCATCCAGAATTGCCATAAGGCAAAAAGAACTACTACTTGGTTGTCGCCAAATAAGGAGCCCCCACCCTAACCCTCCCCCTGATGGGAGGGAAAAATGGAGAAAAAACAGGGTTTGATGCATTTTTTTGCCAAATAATTTGGTCATGTCAAAAAAAAGCAGTACCTTTGTCGTCGATTTCGCCAATAAACGACTTCGTTGCTTTGCAACTCGTATGGTTTTTGGGAAATCTCCTCTATGATTAAAACGCACTACGTTAGCGTTTTAATCATTGGCCCCCAGAGTAAAACTTGTTTTGCTATGGGGAAAGCGTAGCACAGAACGAAGGCGTCATCGAGTGACGCAGTCACGAGTCACGCGCAGTTCTGATGCAAGCGGTGTCCACTCGTATATCGGTATTACACCGGATTTTGGTTCCGAGAAGCGAGGTTCGACTCCTCGGTGGACAACAAAAAAGGGTAAACCCCTCCCTGCCCCTCCCCACAAGGGAGGGAATTTAATGAAAAGGGGTTCGTGTGATGGGATACGGGCAGCCACACAACATTTGACAATTGACATTTGACATTTGACAATTGATAATTACTGCCCCATATTGAGTAACACAAGCCAAAGTACGAAGTGACCAAGTACCAAGTACGAAGAAACGGAGTGCCGAGGCACAAAGAACAATTTTATGAAAGAATTTGCACTTGTAGGTACTCCGCGTAGCGAGTACGGAAAGAAAGCCGCTAAGGCTCTTCGCGCAGAGGAATTGATTCCTTGCAACATTTATGGTTGCGGTCTGAACTGCACCTTCACGGTAGCAGCCGCTGACGTTCGCAAACTGATTTACAGCCCGGACACCCAGATTGTTGACCTGACTATTGGTGACACCAAGACCAAAGCTATCGTTAAGGAGCTTCAGTTCCACCCGATTGACGGCAAGACCCTGCATATTGACTTCCTCGCAGTAGATGAGAAGAAGCCGGTAGTAGTAGAGATTCCTATCCAGCTGAATGGTCTGGCAGAAGGTGTTAAAGCCGGTGGTAAACTGGTTCAGGACATGCGCAAACTGAAAGTTCAGGGTATCTACACCGCATTCCCCGATCGCATCAACATCGACGTTAC
>DEIW01000031.1:0-621 GCA_002352705.1 Bacteroidales bacterium UBA2764
GTAGTGCAAAGGGGGTGATGTTGAGTTATAAAAATATTAGTGTAACTACAGAGTGCGTAAGCAAAGCGTACCCACCCCATAGAAACAAGAAAATTCTATCCTATTTCCCGCTTGCGCATGCCTTTGGATTAGGTCTGGAAATCGTTGTGCCTATAACCAGCGGGTGCCGTATATTCCTGTATAGAGGAGAATTACGCGCGGAGAGTTTGCTACGGGCTATTCGTTGCGTCAGACCTTACCTTGCTGTAATGGTTCCTACGATGATTGAAAAGTTGGCAGATGCGGGTACACTCAAACTGCTATTATTTAAACTATTAGGAATAGACTATATTGTAGTTGGAGGATCCGGATTACGATCCAAATTAGGCAAAAAAATGAAAAAATACCGTATCCCTATTGCACCGGGATACGGTATGACAGAAACAGTTGCTTTAATATGTCTTACGATAACATCTTCCTACAAAGCAGGTACTTCTGGTAAAGTATGTGATGCTTTGACACTGCGTATTGCTGATTCCGGCGAGATCCTTGTCAAAGGAGAAAATGTCATGCTCGGCTATTACAAAGATCCGGTAGCCACGGCTGCCAAAATTGACTCCGACGGCTGGCTCCACACCGGCG
>DEIW01000031.1:636-802 GCA_002352705.1 Bacteroidales bacterium UBA2764
CCGTGGAGGGTCGGCTCGAACAGGACATCATCGTTCTCCCCAACGGCGAGAATATCCGCCCGGACAATATCGAATCTCTCATCAATGCCCTCCCCGAAGTGAAAGAATCGATAGTGCTGGCACGGAAAGGAAATTTGGTTGCAATAGTGGTGCTCAAGAAATCTTC
>DEIW01000031.1:851-5775 GCA_002352705.1 Bacteroidales bacterium UBA2764
CTCTCTTGAGGAGAGGGCTGGGGTGAGGTTGTCCATCCTCCGCGCCGTCAATCCGCAGCTCCCCCTCTTCTCCCAGCTCTACGACGTTGAGATCACGGACCAACCCCTCGCCCGCACCGAGAAACAGACCCTCAAACGCTACCTCTATTCCTAATCCCGAATCTCTAATTACGAATCCCTTCATCCCGAGAAAAAAACCTTCGTAATCCCGTAATTCCGTCATTACGAATCCCGAAAAAAATTAACATTATTAACCCTCTAAAAAATTTCTTATGAAAATAGGCAGCACTGGCTTTTATTGGCTGGACACATGGGTTCTTGCGAATGTCATCCAACTCGCAACCCAGGACTTCTGCAAAACCTTTCTCAATATGCAGAACGACCCCTGCGGACGTCAGTTCGACCAGATGACGCAGGCTGCGCGTTCCTGTACCGCCAATATCGCCGAGGGCAATTCGCGCCACTATACTTCCCGCGAGACGGAGATGAAACTGACCGATGTTGCCCGTGCCAGCCTGTCTGAACTGGCGAACGATTATTTCAACTGGCTGATGCAGGCAGACCAACTACCCTGGTCGGATCATTCGACAGAATACATCGCCGTGGCTACCCTTCCGTTGGACTCGCCCGATTACAAAGACGATGTCCAATATCAGAGTTCGCAACATATATTGCTTCAGAAGCATAAGTTTGACCCGTGGCTCAAAACAACGGACTCCATACAGGCGGCGCGGTGTATATTAGTCCTCTGTAACCGTCTGTCGGCAATGTTAGGCAAGCAGATGGCGAAGCAACTGTCTGCCTTCACCGAGGAAGGCGGTTTTACCGAGGCACTGACGGCTGAACGCCTCAAACAACGTACAGCAGACAGCCTCTCCGAGGAGGCCCCGTCATGCCCCGTCTGCGGCAAACCGATGCTCAAACGGGTCGCCAAGAAAGGCCTCAACTCCGGCAAGCCGTTCTGGAGCTGCAGCGACTATCCCAACTGCACCGGCACCCGAAAATTTGAAAACAAGTAACCCCTCGTAATCCCGTAATTACGTCATCCCGTCATCCCGAAAATAATTATGCTAATCTCTAATCAAATCCTCTCCGGCGAACGGCCTCTATACGCCTCCCGTGACCTCCGTTTGGAACGCATCACCATCGGTGAAGGCGAGTCGGGGCTCAAAGAGTCCTGTCGTATCGAAGCCCTCGATTGCATCTTCGAGGGCATGTATGTCCTCTGGGAGTGCGAGGACGTCATCTGCCGCAACTGCACCTTCGAAAAGGACTCCCGCGCCAGCTTATGGTACGTACGCGGACTGCAGATGGATAACTGCCGCATACGGAGTGTCAAACCCCTCAGGGAGATAGACCGCCTGACCATCTCACGCCTCCGGATAAACAAAGGTGCAGAGGCGTTCTGGTTCTGCCGGTCCGGCGAGATCAACCATCTCCAGATTACCAAAGCCGAGTACGCGTTTTTCCATTCGGAGAACCTGAAAATCAATCATCTGCATCTGCAGGGTAAATATACTTTCCAGTACGCCAAGGATATAGAGATCCATAATGCCGTACTCGATACCAAAGACGCCTTCTGGAATAGCGAGAACTGCACTGTTTACGATTCGGATATACGCGGCGAATACCTCGGCTGGTACTCCAAAAACCTGCGTCTGGTGCGCTGTAAAATCTCCGGAACCCAGCCCCTTTGTTATGCCCGAAACCTCATCCTCGAGGATTGCTCTTTCGCCCCCGATGCGGACCGTGCCTTCGAGAAATCCTCCGTCAAAGCCACCATCCTCGGCGAGATTACCTCTATCGTTGACCCCCTCCCCGGTTCAGAAATCAGGAAAAGATAATGTCCCTACTCCCGTAATTATCCCCATACATCATACATCATACACAAAAAATCGCATTTTGCTGCGATTTTTTGTGTCCAATCCTTGCACAATTCGAAAAAAAGCAGTACCTTTGCAGCGGATTTAAACTATCATAAAATATAGTATAGTCATTTTACTGCTTTATTATAAGATAGATTACGATTATGCCAAAGAGTACAATGGGAAATAATTTGCCGCGAAGAGCGGAGCAAAACCTGCATATAGTGGGAGAACAGATCCGGCTGGCGCGCTTGCGTCGGGATTTGAGTATCGCGCAGATAGCAGAACGGGCGAGTTGTAGCGAGTTGACTGTTATGCGCGTGGAAAAAGGAACCCCGACAGTAGCTATCGGTATATACCTGCGCATCTTATTTGCGCTGGGATTGGATGAGAGTATTCTATTCCTTGCCAAAGATGATGATCTGGGCCGCACGTTGCAGGATCTGGATTTGAAACATCGCCAAAGAGCATCCAAAAAATGAAATATATCCAAATCGATATGGACGCCAAGAGTCTCCCGCAGGCAATGTCTGTAGGTGCGCTTGGCTGTGACATGATACGCGGCAATGCGGCGTATCAATGGGAGTACGATGCGCACTGGCTTCATGATCACCGAAATATTCAGTTAAGCGGGGATTTACTGAATACTGGTGGTTTGCAGTATGGTTCGGGACGTCTGTTCTGTTTCCTACAGGATGCCATGCCGGATAGATGGGGCAGGAGACTGATTGACAAGCGCGAGCGAATACTGGCAGTGCGCGAAGGGCGCCCTGTTCGGCATCTGACGGATGTCGATTACCTCACACAAATCGATGACACAACCCGCATGGGAGCGTTGCGCTTACGCGAAGGAGAGCAATTATTAGGAACTCAGTTAGCCGATACGCCTGTTCCGCCTTTGGCTCATCTTCGAGAATTCGTGGACATGGCGCAGATGTATGAGCGACAGGATGAACAAGGCGGCGCAATTCGTGAGGAATGGCTGTTGAATTTGTATAAGCAGGGTTCCTCTTTAGGAGGTGCGCGTCCAAAAGCTAACGTGCGAGATACGGATGGGGCCTTGTGGATTGCTAAAATTCCTTCCGTTAACGACGATTATGATGTGGCGTTATGGGAGTTTTGGGCGCATAAGATGGCGCGTGTAGCAGGGATAGAAGTGCCGGAGATGCGATTGCTAACACTCCCGGGTCAGAAGTACCATACCCTGTTATCCAAGCGCTTCGACAGAGACGGAGAGCAACGCATTCATTTCGCATCTGCAATGACGCTTTGCGGATTGCTAGACGGGGCGGATGCTACAACCGGAAATGGTTATTTGGATATAGTCGATGTGATCGTGGGGAATGCCGGGTTTGCAGATCCGCAGAGCGCGCTGGAGCAGTTATACCGGCGTGTGGCGTTCTCTATATGTATCCGCAACCACGATGACCATTTTCGTAATCACGGCTTTTTGTTAACAGAAAAAGGGTGGATATGGTCTCCTGCTTATGATCTTAATCCGTCCGATTTTAACACACAAAGCCTGCTTGTCTCGCGCGATAGTAACGATTCCTCTTTAGAGGTGCTGTCGGCTGCAGCATCCGATTATTTGCTCAGTGCTACCCAAGCAGAGCGGATTGTTAACGAGGTGCGCGCTGCGATGACCCATATCCGCCGAATTGCCTGTCAATGTGGCATCTCCGATCGAGAAATGGCGCGGTTCTTCTAACCTCTAACCCTATACACCCAAAAAATCGCAACGAAATGCGATTTTTTGGTCCAATCCTTGCACAATTCAAAAAAAGCAGTACCTTTGCAGCGAATTTTTCGTGACGTAAAAGCCGTGACGTAAAATACGATATAAATAACAAGTTTAAAATCAGCATATTATGAGAGAGGATGCTCTGTATTTTAATCCGTTTTCTATCACGTCTTATATGGGACCGGAGTATTTCTGCGATCGTATAAACGAGACGAATGAATTAACGGAGGCTTTACGCAACAGGCGTAATGTGACGTTAATTAGTCCTCGTCGTGTTGGCAAAACAGGATTGATTCAGCATTTATTTCGTTCGCTGGAATCCAAGCAGGTGCATTGCATCTATGTGGATTTATTCAGCACGTCTAATCTGCAGGAATTTACGAAGGTCTTCGCTGAAGCAGTACTGAGCGCACGTATTACCCCTTATTCTGAGCGCGTATGGCAAGAAATCACCCATTTTTTTGCTTCGTTACGTCCGGTCATTACGCCCGACCCGGTAAGCGGAATGCCTCAATGCTCGATTGATATTCAGCCTAAACGAGAGGAATGGACTTTGCAACAGATTTTTGCCTATCTGGAGAAATCGGAACAGCCATGTTATATTGCGTTGGATGAGTTTCAGGTTATCGCAGAGTATCAGGACGTGAAAATGGAGGCATTGTTGCGCAGCTATATCCAGCAATTGACAAATGTGCAGTTTATTTTTGCCGGTAGCAAAAAGCATATGATGACTGAGATGTTTGTATCCGCCAAGCGTCCGTTCTATCGCAGCTTTCAGATGATGAATATCGATGTGATAGCTGAACAGCAGTACTATCAGTTTGCAGCCAAGCATCTTTCCGCAAACGGTCAGCAGATAGATGAAGCTACGTTTCATGAGCTCTACCAACTAGTAGATGGTTATACGTGGTTTGTACAGGCGCTCTTAAACCGACTTTATCAGACCAAGAATCCGCAAATAGATTTTAATACCGTGTTGCAAACGCTAAACCGGATATTACAAGAAGAAGTGAGTTCGTATCAAATGTATTGCCGGTTAATTACGGATCGTCAATTACGCGTCATTCGTGCTATAGCGAAAGAAGGAACTGTAAAAGAACCGGGTAGCAATGCCTTCCTTCAGAAATACCAACTGGGTGCGTATAGTACAGTCCGAGGGGCTATTTTTGCGATGGTTGAGAAGGAATTGCTGTACCAAAAAGAAGATGGCAGTTATGTTGTGTATGACAAGTTCTTTGCTCATTGGCTAAAGAAGTAATCGTTCCCCTTGTGGATAAGAAAATGCAAATCTACCGGGCTACCATCCGCGGCGAGATCA
>DEIW01000021.1 GCA_002352705.1 Bacteroidales bacterium UBA2764
GGATCAGGTCTCCTTATTATAGACGGTACAGGCGAGATGTATGACTATAAAAAAGTTAGCAATATTCCGTGGTACGACATTCGCAAGAAGATTAAGCAAGTGTCATTGCCGGTCGGCTTGACAAGTATTGGAGATTGTGCTTTCTTTTATTGCATTAATTTAACCTCAGTAGCAATTCCCGAGAGTGTTACTTCAATCAAGGAGCAAGCTTTCTATAACTGCGGAGCATTGACCTCTATAACCATGCCGGAGAGTGTCACAACAATTGGAAAAGAGGCTTTCGCGTGGTGTACTGGTTTGACCTCAATAACCATTCCGGAGAGTGTCACAACGATTGGAGTGGGTGCTTTCTACGTCTGCAAAGCATTAACCTCTATTACGATTCCCAAGAGTGTTACGTCAATTGGTAGCGCTACTTTCAGCTCATGTACTTCGCTAACGGCTATTGATGTAGATGCCGCTAATCCTAATTATAGTTCGGAGGACGGGGTGCTCTTCAATAAGGATAAGACGAACTTAATCCAATATCCTGCCGGCAATCCAAGAACGAGTTATACCATCCCCAACACGGTGAAAAAGATTGGTATATATGCTTTCACTCACAGCCAGGCTTTGACCTCTGTAACCATTCCTGAAAGTGTTACATCAATCGAAACGTTAGTCTTCGATTTCTGCAAATCGCTTACTGCCATTGATGTAGATGCCGCTAATCCGAATTATAGTTCGGAGGACGGGGTGCTCTTCAATAAGGATAAGACGACATTGATTTCATATCCTATCGGTAATCCAAGAACGAGTTATACCATCCCCAATACCGTAACAGAGATTTTAGCATATGCTTTTGCTGGTTGTGGAACATTAAGTTCCGTAACCATTCCTGAAAGTGTAACTGTAATTAATGAAGGTGCATTCAGTTTTTGCTATTCTTTGGCGGAAATCACCAATTATGCTACTACTCCGCAGAGTTTGGGTTCTTGGGTATTTGAGGAGGTTAATAAGGCTCAATGTAAACTCTACGTGCCGGCAGAGAGTGTGGATCTATACAAGGAGGCGGACGAGTGGAAAGAGTTTGACATAGAGGCCATCAATGAGGAGCAAGGCGTGGAGAAGGTACAAGGGGACCAAGTACCCGGTACCAAGGTGCTCCGCAACGGCGTGTTGCTCATCGAGCGCAACGGCAAGACGTATAACGCGCGAGGCGTAGAAATCCAATAAACATCTAAAAATATATTACCCATGAGCAAGAATCTATTCTTAGTAGCAGTCATGAGCAGTCTGGCGTTAGTTTCTTTTGCGGAAGACAAAGTAGAAACGACGACCCGGCAAGTTCAAGCTACGACTCCTTCAGAGGAAATCAAGAAAGAGACAGAAATCATCCGTGTTTACATGGATACGACCTACACTTACTCCACCACAACGACCCGTCGCGAGAAAGTGGAGCCGGCGGACACTACCTGGACGCGGAAGGGGCATTATCTCCAAGCGCTGTTTGGCGCCGGGTACGGCTCTCTGGGTTACGGGCTGAAGGATCTTCAGAAGGGTCTGACCGACGCCCGTAATAATGGCGGTTTCAACTGGCTCTTGCAGTTCAACTATGTCTATTACTTCCATGAGAACGTAGGATTCATGGTAGGTCTTCAAGCCGAACAGATGAACAGTACGGCGGTGCTGAACGGCACGAAGACATGGACCTCCAACGGCGACTCGGACAACGGCGAGGAGTACAGCCACACCGTCACGATGAAGGATTGGAAAGAGAGCCAGACTTCTTTTCTGCTGGGCTTGCCGATAGGCTTCCAGTTCCAGTTCCCGATAGCGAAGATGCCGAAAGTGACGCATCGTAACAACCAGCTCCGTCTCTATTTTGACCTCGGGGCGAAAGTCAACTATCTCGTCGCTCAGAAATATAATCTCAAGAGCGGTTCTATCGAGCACAGCGGCAGTTACGACAAATGGAATCTGGCATTGGACGAGTCCATGGGTGCCGACCGTGACTATTATACGGAGACCATCGGCGAGAGCAAGGGTTGGGTGACCGACAAGAAGAACCTCTCCCTCAAGAACCTGTCCGTGGACGGAATGGCGGACCTCGGATTCATGATACCCTTGAAGGAGCATCTGGACCTGATGATAGGGTTGTACGCCAATTATACGTTCAATAACCTGCGCGACAAGGAGAAAGAGATAGGCTGGCGCAATGATGCGGAGGAGGGCTACCGTCAGCACGCTTTCATGGAGTCTTACGAGGGAGTGCTGGCTACGGATTATGTGAAGTCCGTCCGTCCCTGGGACGTAGGCGTGAAGATAGGTATCTCCTGGAACACCACCGGGCGCAAACCTAAGAAGAGTTATGAGACGCTCGTCACGCGTGACACCACCTATGCCCTTGCCCGCAGGGAGGTAGGAGAGAATATCCAGCTCCCCGTAGCCGCCAGAAAAATCAACGAGATAATGAAGAAGTCCGTCATCTGGTTTGATTTCGACAGCGACAAGCCGAAGCTCCAGCCGGCGGATGTAGTGGATAGGATAGCTCAGGTACTGTTAGACCACCCGGAGCAGCTGGTGCTCGTCTATGGCCATGCCTCCAAGGAAGGCACCATGGAGTACAACCAGAACCTCTCCGAGCGTCGCGCCAGAGCAATCGTGCGGCTGCTCAAGCTGAAAGGTGTGCCCTCGGACCAGATCGTCAGCAAGGGATTCAGCTATACCCAGCAATACGACGACTCCGAGAATCCCTATCACGACATCGCGCTTGACCGCCGTGTGGAGATTATCCCGGTATTCGAGAAAGACAGAATCAGTGAATAATGAACCATGTTAAAGCATATCAAAGTATGAAAAAGTATATTTTATTGGTATTGGGGACGTGGATGTCGTTCTCTTACCTGCAGGCAGTTGATATAGTAAACCATTCCTTGACGGTGGATTCCGACCCCTATACCTGTCAGTCCAAAGAGCCTGTCACGCTCAAAAACACCGTCGGGATAGGTATTCCGGACAAGAACTTCTATTTCGAGGCAGAGCGTAGCGGTGAATATACCAAGTTATATGAAGGTCCCGGTACGGGAAGCTATACGGTGTCTCCTACCGTAGGGACACATACCTATATTGTAGCTTCGGGAACATTGAAAATCACCATGCCGCGTCGTATGCCGCAAGCGGAGAAAGCTGCCGCTGCCAACACGCTGCCGGATGTCCCGGGTTACACCATCGGTCAATATGATGTCTATACGGTTACGGTGAACTATCATACCGAGAACCACGATACTACGGTCTATGCGGACATCGTGACGGACCTGGCGCATTTCTCCTTCACTACGACCGCCGGCACGCCGGACCCCAAAACCGGAAAGACCTTCTGCGGTATGGACAGCTATTACAAACTCATAGACGAGTTGAACGAGTCGAAGCCCTATGATCTGAAGAACGGTCTGCAGCCTACCGGTAACGACCCCGCCAAGGCAGCGGAGGAGCGTGACCTGCCTGTCGGCACGCATCGATTCGCCATGTATATCCTGAATCAATACAATGAGGTACAGTGGTGCGACGTGTATAACGTTACCGTCAAGGCTTCCGCCTGCACCTCGGGGCTGGTGTATGCCAAATGGGATGATTTCATGCTTGTGGATAACGGCGAGGGCGGAGGCAAAGGCACTTATGTCGCTTACCAGTGGTATAAGGACGGCAAAGCTATCGCCGGAGCCACCAAGCAATGGATTCGTACGACCCTGCCCGAGTATGAGAACGCAGCGCCTTCCGGCAAATACTATGTCCTCATAACCGACAAGGGCGGCAATAGTTTCTATACCTGCCCTACGGCTTTTGCCGATCTGCCGCAAAGCAGTGTCTCCAACCCGCATAAGGCAGCTGCTGCTCCCTCACGCAAGCAGCTCAGGAACGGACGACTCTATCTGATACACGAAGGACGTACGTACGACGTACGAGGCATGGAGGTGCCGGAGGCACGTTAGATGGGCGCTGCGCGACGTTAAAGCGTTAAACGGTTAAGCTGTTAAACTGTTAAGCCATGCAGGGCTGACTACCCTGCATGGTTACAAAGCAAAAACAATTATTAACACTGCTCTTTTCCCTCTCCCTTGTGGGGTGAGATGGAGAGGGGTTATAAACCTGA
>DEIW01000133.1 GCA_002352705.1 Bacteroidales bacterium UBA2764
CGTGTCACCGAGCTCTTCGAGGCTCGTAACCCGTCCAACCCGGCTGTTGTGGCTGAGATCGACGGCGAGGTATCCTTCGGTAAGATCAAACGTGGTAACCGTGAGCTCTTCGTCACCAGCAAACTCGGCGAACAGAAAGCTTATCTCATTCCGCTCAGTAAGCAGATACTGGTTCAGGAAGGCGACTATGTACGTGCCGGACACGCCCTTTCGGACGGTGCTATCACGCCGGAAGATATCTTGGCTATCCAAGGTCCGACCGCCGTTCAGGATTATATCGTGAACGAGGCGCAGGCTGTTTACCGTATGCAGGGTGTGGAAATCAACGATAAGCACTTTGAGATTATCGTTCGCCAGATGATGCGTAAGGTGGAGATCCTCGAGCCGGGCGATACACGCTTCCTCGAAGGCGATGTAGTAGATAAGATGGACTTCCTTGAGGAGAACGACCGTATCTGGGGACGTAAGGTGGTTACCAACGCCGGCCAGAGTGAGGTGCTCAAAGAGGGTCAGATTGTTACTGCCCGCCGTCTCCACGACGAGAACTCGTCGCTCCGCCGCCGTGATAAGAAACTGGTGCAGGCGCGTGACGCGGAGTGCGCTACCGCTAAGCAGATCCTGCAAGGTATCACTCGTGCTGCCTTAGGTACCAAATCCTTCATGTCCGCTGCCTCCTTCCAGGAGACTACCAAGGTCCTCAACGAAGCGGCTATCCGCGGTAAAGTGGATTACCTCGAGGGAATGAAAGAGAACGTTATCTGCGGTAACCTCATCCCGGCCGGAACAGGTCTGCGCGAGTTCACCAAGATTACTGTTCATAATGCAGAAGAGTATGCCGCTATCCAGGCTGCCCGCGAGGCGGCTGAGGCTGCGCTCAACGGCGAAGATTAATCATCGCCATATAGCAAGAATTTTTGTTCAAAAGAGCACCTCTATGGGTGCTCTTTTGATGTTGTATCGGACTGAAAAATACGTTTTTACGAGTCTTTCCATTATTAGGATGAAAGGTGTAAAAATTGACGAAAATGACTAAAATTGTGTAAAAATCATACTCGCGCGCCACGCACGCTTGCGTATATAAAATATTTTCCGTATCTTTGCGCCGTGAAAATATAAATATCTAATCTTTTTGTTTAACTTTTTAAAATTAAAGCTTATGGAAACAATGACAATACAATATAATCCGACGAATGCATTAGTACAGCCGATAATTGCGCTGATCCAACAAGTGAAAGGCATTAAGATTATCAGTCGGTCGGATGAGTATGTGCCAACGAAGGAAACACTTGATGCTATGAAAGAAGCCCGGAGTGAAGATTTGAAGACTTATTCGGATGTAAAAGAAATGATGAACAATATTCTTGGTTAGTATGTATGACCTAAAACCTACCGGTCAGTTTCGAAAAGATTTGAAACTATGCCAGAAAAGAGGTTATGACCTCTCTAACATTGAAAAAGCGCTAGAGTATCTTCACCAAGATAAGAAATCAAAATAATCAATATATCTAATCTTTTTGTTTAACTTTAAAAACTTTAAAAATCTTTCGATTGAAAGAAACCTTAATGAGTGAAAATTTAACTGAATAGAGAGAACAATCAGTCCGTAACGGACGAACAGATATAAAATACAATGAAAACAACATCCGAATACATAGAAACATTGAGAAAGCACGCGCCGATTTTGCGTGAGCGTTTCGGTATGACATCAATGCAACTGTTTGGCTCTGTTGCACGCGGCGAACACAAAGAAAATAGCGATGTAGATGTGTTGGTGGAAATGCCGCCAAAGTACTATGAGGCATGTGCTGCCAATGATTATTTGGAAGAAATAACCGGCTGTCGTGTAGATATGATCCGTCGCCATAAAAACCTCACTCCGTTTTTTATCAAACAAATAGAAAAAGATGGTATTAGAATATTCTAAGGAAATAGAATTGGCACATGTAGTGCTCGAACAACTCAAAGATGCGATTGTTCAGTTGCAGGAGTGGAACAAGGATGTTGAGAGCATGCAAGAATTGGAAACTTCGCCTTATGGAATGCAGCGTTTGGCAGGTAACTTTATGCTTATTCAGGTAATAGGCGAAAGTGTTAAGAAGGTAGATGGCTATACTAATGGTGCATTATGGCAGTATCGTCCGGAGATACCATGGAAAAAAGTAATCGCAATGCGAAATCGTATATCCCATGGTTACTACGATTTAGATACCGAATATATGGATGATATTATCAAGAATGATCTTGCACCGTTATTAGAGGCGGTAGAATATCTTCTCAAAATAACCGATGAATTGTATTTAACAGTTTGATAGTGATATTTAATCATAAATAATTAACTAATCTTTTTGTTTAACTAAAAACTTTAAAAATCTTTCGATTGAAAGAAACCTTAACGAATGAAAATATAACTGAATAGAGAAAACAAATAGTCCGTAAGGATGAACAAATATATTGATAACGAAGTATTGCATTATGGAACGAGAAATGACTTTACATGAGGCTCGAATGGGACTGCTCCGTGTTGTGGGGCAGATGAAATCCGTCGAGCAAATTCAAGAGTTACGCCAGATAGTTTCAAACTATTATGCGCAAAAAGTAACAGAAGAGATGGATCGCCTTTGGGATACTGGAGAATGGAGCGCAGAAAAGAATGAGGCAATCTTGTCTGAGCATTTACGCACACCTTATCGTTACGCGAAATGAAGAAGGTGGTGCTTGATACAAATTAAATTTGTAGACTGCGCATTTGCAGTTAATGCTACATATATCGTATCTAACGACCATCATTTTGAAGTGTTGAGTAACATCGACTTTCCAAAAATCATGGTTCTCCGTCTCGCCGAATTTTTACAAACGATTAATAATTAATCAACATAATTTTAACTAATCTTTTTTTAAACTAAAAAATTTAATGCTTATGAAAACCAATTTTCTAAGTAAGGCTTATGGAGGCGTGATGGAAGCACGACATAGGCTCTATGGTCTAGGATTACCCCGACAATGGAAGGTAATGACCTCTACTTTACTCCTATTATTTACCTTCGCCATCGGCAATGTGTGGGCAGCGGATCCTGTTGAAAATGTAGGAACGTATTCCACGCAGGTTATTTCTGCGGATGGAACTACTTCGACTTGGACATTTATTACTCCAGGTTCGCAGGTTACTATTCCGACTTCTCCAGCGGAAACTGAAGATAATGACATAATCTTCCATCCCGGAGGTGGCAGCAAAATGAAATTTTCGAGTAGAAATGGATTATCGTGGTCGGGAAATAGTGACGGATATATTTATGTGCCCGCTGGTGCTGCGGGTTCTATATCCATGACGGTAAAAAGTGCGTCTGATTCAAGATGGCTTCAGTTATATGTAGATGGAGTGGATCAAGGATCAACAAAACGTCTTTGGTCAAAGGAAGCAAATCCGGCTACAGCAGCTAGAGGACCAAGAACATTTACATTTACATCTTCTGATTTAACAACAAAGGGCGAAAAAACTTATCTCCATCTCAAAGATAATAACACTGAGATGAAGATAGCGACTATATCAATTACTCTAACAACGGGAACTTATATCACTCCAGATTGCGAAGACCCTGAAACAGCTCTTTCGTTGAGTTCAAATGCAGCAGCAACGGTTTATGTTGGTGATGAGATTACGTTCTCGACGTCCGGTGGTAATGGCGGAACTATCACTATTGCCGGTGCAGCAAGTGAGACTATTTCTGATGGTAAGTGGACTGCTACTGAAGGTGAGCATACTTTCACTGCAAGTCAGGCTAAAAATGGTGACTATTGCGGACAAGCGGATGAATTAGTGTTGACCGTTAACCCGAAGACTCCGGTAACCGAAGTAACTATAGCTGGTGAAACTGCCGGTTATTTGAATGATGAAGTGACCTTTACGGCAACAGCTGAGTATGCAACATCTTATCGTTGGACGATAGATGGCGTAGCACAATTGAGCACTACTGCAACAATGTCGTTTACGCCGACAACAGCAAAGGCTTGTAGCATTATTTGCGAAGCTCGTAATGATTTCAATGATCCGGGCGATTGGATTGCTTCAACTGCTCACACTTATACAGCAAGCAAATTGTGCGGCGAGTTGATTAAGATTGTTCAAAACGGACAAAGTGACGGTAATGTTACGGGTATCCTAACAGGAACAAAAGATGTGAAATTGTCCTCCGGAACTTCGGAATACGATGAGAAGACAGGTCGCAAGATAGGCTCTAATGACTATTGGCTGGGAGTTAAAGAATTATCTAAGCCTTTGCGCGCCGGTGATGTGGCTACAATTTTTGTAACAACCGTATCAGCTAAGTTGCAATTATTCGCCGATAAGGGAACGACTTTGATTGGTGAAATGGAAAGTGGAGTGGTACAGGGCGAGAATGAGATCGTTCTCAATTCAAGTGCAACGGGTGCTACCGCTATTTATCTCTATCGTACTTCGACGACTGGTTCTGATATGAACCCGTTTGTACACTCACTTTCTGTTAGCCGTTCGTGTACTGAAAGTGATGACTGCTCGATTTCGGATGTAACTATTAACGGCGAAAGCATAACGCCTGTAGGTAAAGTGTATAGTTATGAAGTAGCAGCGGCTTCTGCTTTGACAGAAGTAGCCGTAACTTATGCTATCCATCCGCTGGCAACAGCAAGTCCGACAAGTGGTTTCAATGTGGCTGTTCCTGCTGCAGGTGATCCAGCAAACACACAAACTATTACCGTTACTGCAGAAGATGGAACTCATAGTGACACTTACACTGTTAGTGTTACCAAAGCAGCAACCGCGAGCGATGTGGTCACATTGGACGCACTGGCAGTAACGGGTTATACGCTGGCTCCGACGTTTGATGCAGCCACCTTGGCTTACACTATTACGAAGGCTTATGGTACAGCTGATCCTACGGCAGACAAGGTAACTTATACCAAGTCGGAAGAAGCTCAGACCGTAGATGTTGTTTATGATGGAACGAATCACAAGTTTGTAGTAACTGTAACAGCTGAAGATAACACCACTACACAGGATTATGAAATTACCATCAATGAGGCTGAGGCTCCGAAGAGTTTGAGCCGCGTGCTGTTCAGCAACGGTTTCGATGCTTTCATTGACAACACGAATCATACCGTGAAGGCTTACTACTTGGCAGGTGCAACTGCTCCGACGGCTACTACGATTACCGCAGGTGCAGGTACCGCAGGAGAATTGAGCGAAGGGAAAATTCGTGTAACTGGTGCAGATGATTCTTATGTTGATTATATCGTAACGCTGGCAGAAGTTACCCCGAACACAACGACCGTAGCTGAAGAGGCTGCAGCCGGAGAGTTTGCCGGTGATGAGGCTTGGGTGAAGAACGGTTTGTTGGTATATGGTAACGCTGCAGGTTATAGCACAGGTGACAAGTGGTATGTGAACCGTCGTCTGAAGAAGGGCACTGATTCTGAAGATGACCAGCGCGTAATTGCAGGTTGGGTACGTTCGTACTTCTTCGTAGGCAATGCAAGCAAGTTCATCATGACTGTAGGCGGTAACAGAAACTTGGATTACACTATTGATGGTGGTACTCCGGTTGAGAATGTTAATGTGGAGACCTTGGAGATTGCGCTGACAAAGGGTAACCATATGATTGAAATCGTATCGCACCAGCAAAGTGGTGACTGTCGCTTGTCGGCTCCGAAGTTGGTTGAACTTCCGGCATCACATACTGTAACTTATATGCCGGGTGACGGAACAGGATCATGGGTTGTGGATGATGATGCAATAGAGGTTGCTGATTGTCCGAACACGTTCACCGCTCCGACAGGCAAAATCTTCAATGGTTGGAAAGACGGTGACAATAATGACGTAGAGGTTGGTGCAGCAGTAACAACTGACATGGCATTGACCGCTCAATGGATCAACCATTATGCAGTAACCTTCTATATGAACGGTCATGGCGATGCTATCGATCCGCAAGATATTAAAGAAGGCGCAAAGGCAACCAAGCCGGCAGATCCGGTTGTAATGGGCTTCGATTTCGGTGGTTGGTTTACGGACGCAGCATGCACCGCAGGTAATGAGTTTGATTTCGAGACTCCGATTACCGCTGCAACCCCGTTGTTCGCTAAATGGACTGAATTTGAAGGATGTGCATTACTCTATCCGGCATTAAGTGGTGATGCATTGCATGTAGGTGACAATGTGGCTGTGCAGACTGGTTCTGCTGGTGGTAGCATTGCTGTCGTAGGAATGAAAGAAGAAGGTTCTATTGCTTATGATGCAAACGGTCTTTCCTTAAACGGTGGTGGTGCTGATGTTATCAGTGTGACGCTGAACAATGACATAGCTGTCGGTACCAAGATTTCTGTAACTTTGGTTGCTGCAAATACCGGCTCTCGCGGTTTGAACCTCTTAAATGCTACTGGTGGTAAAGTGAAAGGCGGAACCAAACTTGGTTGGGACGACGCTACATTAGGTGAGGTCGGAACATTCTCTTATACGGTAGAAGCTTCTGATGGCTTGGAGGGAACAAATATCTTCCGTCTCCAGAGAAACAACTCTGTATATCTGCAATGTGTGAAAGTTGAATCTTGCGGCGCGGCTATTACTTATCACAACCTGACCAGCGAAGTTAATATCGCAGGCAAGGGTACTGTAACTCTGGGTGCAAGCTCCGTTCGCGAGGGTTATACCACAACGGCTACCTATAGCGAGATTGATCCGTTGTATGAGTTCGTTAACTGGACGGTAAGCGGCGCAGGCGCAAGCATTGCAGACGCTTCTGCTAACCCTGCTACCATCACAATGGGTACAGAGGATGCAGTAGTTACGCTGAACCTGCGACTGATCCCTGTTAAGTTCACTGTTGAGTACTACGACGGCGCAACGCTGATGGGCAGCGAGCAAGTGGCAGTAAACGAGAACCCGACCGCAAGTGAGATTGTAACGGCTAAACGTCATTATACCTTCCTTGGTTGGAGCGATACCGATGGCGGCGATGTAGTAGCACTGAATACCATCACTCGCGCCGAGGCAGGCACGGTTAAACTGTATGCTAAATACGAGGCTGTAGTTTGCCCGACCAGCGGAACTATCTTCTCGATGGAATCCGATGAGGCTAAGAAACCTGCTTCGACAGTCACTATAGCGAAAGACGCTTCAATTGACCTGGCTGAATATGCTACTATCAGTGGTGGCAATGCCATGATCATCAATGGTGAAACCAGCGGCAAAGATGCTATTTCTACGGATGGTGAGTTCTTGCTGAAAGCTACTAAAGAAGTGATGAAGATAGAGTTGAATTGTGTTCTGCAAGAAGGCGATATTATTCGTATCCTGGACAATAGCGCTAAATTGGTTATTTCTACGAGCAATGCTAAAACCGGAACATATCAGGCATTTGCCGATAAAAATACGCATGAGTTCGCAGTAACGGCTGCTTGGGCAGGTGTTGATGACATCTATGTACTTTATGATGGTTCTTCATTGAAGTTCACAAAGGTGTATGTCATCCGTCCTGCCAAGTACACAGTATCATTCAATCTGATGGGGCATGGTAGTGCAATTGCTGACATCGCAAATGTGCTTGAAGGCAGCAAGATTACTGCTCCGACGGCTCCGACAGATGAAGATTACAGCTTCGCAGGTTGGTACAAGGAGAATACCCTTGCGAACGAATGGAAATTCGATGTAGATGTAGTAGAAGCCAATACAACTCTCTATGCTAAATGGCTGGATAAGAGCGATGCAACGCTGAAGAGCCTGAAGTATGGTTCTACGGACATTGCTCTGGAAGATGGTGTATTTGAATACAATATTGCTTTGGCTGCAGCTACTGTCGCTGTTCCTGCTTTGACGGCTGTTACCAATAACCCTGCTGCAACTGCAGTTGTTACGGATGACGACGCATTTGACGGTGATGGAAAAGCTACTTCAACGGTAGAGGTTACTCCTCAGAAAGAAGGCGCTGCTCATCTGACCTACACGGTTAACTTCTCTAAACTGGCAGCACTGCCGCAAGTAAATGTGACGGGATTTACCACTTGGAACTTCTCTGCTGGTGGTTCTACTACGCTGACCAATCAGTCGGATGTGGTGTTGGCTAACCTGCCGGGTATCAACAATGATGAGAACTTCAATTCGCAGGCATTGTTAGGTTCTTTCAACAAGATGGAGGGAACGTACTTCCAGGGTAGCAAGTTGAGCTTCACAACCGAAGTGCCTGGTAAACTGACTATCACTTTCCGCGGTACAAATGGTAATACACGTCACCTGCAAGCATGCGTAGGCGATGGTGAGACTGTTGTGGCTGATTGGGTTTATAATAGCAGTTCTACTTCTCAAACGAAGACGATATTTGTACCGGAAGGCAAAGTAACCTTGAAGGCATTTGAAGGTGAAACTCCCAATAACGCACGTATCTATAACATGACCTTTAATGCTACTCCAGACTACCCCCGTGATGTGACGGAAGGTCGTTATGGAACTATCTGCTTGCCGAATAGCGGTGTGATGACAGGTGCTGACATCTTTGAGATCGCATACTTCGAGCCGAGTTCAAGTAAGATCTTCTTCGACCAGATTGTAAACGGCGTGATGGAAGCCGGTATGCCGTATATCTTCCTGCCGAAGGCAGGTGCAACGCAACTCGGCGTCTTCTATACCGATGAGGCGAATGCTTCTGCAGGCCATCATAACGGACTCTATGGTTCTTATGCTCAAACGGAGTTGGGCACAGACGGCTCCAACTATATCCTTTTGAACAACCAATACTGTCAGGTAATCAATGAACGCGTGTACGTAGGCGCAAATCGTGCATACATCAAGTTGAACGAAGTTTCCGGTACTGCAGTAGCTCCGGCTCCGGGTCGCCGTCGTATCTCGATGAGCGTTCAGGGCGAGCAGTTTGCTACAGGCATAGAGTCCGCTGAGGCTAACGAGGCTCCGCGCAAAGTGCTGATCAACGGCGAGCTGTTCATCCTCCGCGGCGAGAAGATGTACGACGCAAAGGGTCAGTTGGTGAAATAAAGGCCCCACCCCGGCCCTCCCCATGAAGGGGAGGGTGCTGGGGAGGTTTAGAGAATGAACGAATGAACGAATGAAAGGAAACGCAATTATGAAAAAGAAAATATATAGCCAGCCGGCCGTGGCGATAACTGAGGCATTACAGCCGATGACGATTGTATGCGCAAGTATCGTTCCGGGACCACCGGCACCGCCTGACACCATAGGCGACTAACCTGGGCTCACATCCGCAAGGATGTACAGATCATCAAAGGCAGCTTCACGGCTGCCTTTGATGGTTTTTTTCGTCAAAAGATTTGCATATTTGATTTTTTTGTAGTAAATTTGCAGCCGAAATAAAAAATATGACAAGTTATGCCGAAAGTGCTACTATATACAACAGCAAAGATTGTCTGGACGTTCTTGTTTTACGGGACAGACGTTAATGAGAATCGGGCGCATGTGCATGTCGGTAAAAAAGGTACTCAGGATTTTGCGAAGATTTGGTTAGAGCCCAAAGTAGAACTGGCAAAAAAAGGAGATCTGATGGATGCACAGTTGAAACAGTTGTTGGAAATAGCAGAGGAAAACAAAGACAAATTGCTCAAACAATGGCAGGTTTTCAAAAACGGCGGTAACGTAAGGATAATTAAAATCAATAAGTAATATGGCACAGATTGAAGGATATTGGGATGTAAAACCCACAATAAGCAAAGTTACTTTTCCTGCAAGAGGGAAATTCCAAGTACTGCTGAAGGATGGTAGGCAAATCACAATGCCAATCTCCGCATTCCCGTCCATTAAGAAAGTGCCTGTGCGTAGGCGCAAGAACTGGTATCTGATGGGCGGAGGCTTTACTTGGGACGAGTGCCCGGAAGTAATCCACGTAGAACAGATATTAGGAAACTACGCGCAATATAGCCATGAAAAGGTATAATACATCAAAGGCAGCTTTAGGGCTGCCTTTGATGAAAAATTTCGTAACGCTAAAAGACTATGGCAGAACACGAGGCGATAAAATTATTTGAGTCCCTGCACGTAGCGCCAGTACTTACTGGGCAGTGCTCAAAAAGAGACTTACCGCAGAAGGTGCAAATGAGATGCTTACAAATTGTAAGCAACTGAAATTGCAGGCGGCGGATGAGTTGCCGTTTAAGAAATAAGCATCCACGCGTTGGGAGAGGGGCAAAATTACTATGATTGACGAGCAAAATAAATTTATTTGCCGATTTATTTGCATATTTGAAAATCAAAGTACTTCGGACTCCGCCTTGCTCTATTTGTTCTATGTGTTATACTAATCCTCCGAGTGGGAACTCGTCGGGTATAACACTCGGAGTGCCATCCGAGGCACTCCTTCACCAGCCCGAAGATACGTTCGCTCAATTTAGCGAACTCCAACTAAATCGTCAAATAAATATGCAAATGCAAGCATTATTCATTTTTTTTGACGATTTATTTGGTAATTCAAATTTTTTGTAGTATCTTTGCATAAAGTTTCAAAAAGACGAAGTACCAACGGTTAAGACACTAATATCGTTATGAAAAAACAATTCTTCTATAGCATTTATTCGACAACCTCTCTGATAGAGGAGAAGAATTTTACACCCATACGTACGTGCGCGCTATCAATATAATAAGGTAGTGCGCACTTCATTTAGATAAGAGTAATATGGCGGATGAACCGGTAACATATAATAGCACGGAAAATGTGGTGGTTTATAGTAGCGCAGACAATGCCGTGCATTTGAATGTGCAGTTGGCAGACGAGACGGTATGGCTGACACAACAGCAAATGGCGGACTTATTCGGGGTACAGATTCCCGCAATCTCCAAGCATTTGGCAAACATATTTCGCGAAGGAGAACTCAATAAGAATTCAGTTATTTCCATTTTGGAAAATACTGCCACAGATGGGAAGAAATACCGTACTATGTTTTATAATCTGGACGCGATTTTATCAGTCGGTTACAGGGTAAATAGTGTGAATGCAACTCGCTTTCGTCAATGGGCAAATCGTATATTGAAAGATTATCTGCTACGGGGATATGCACTCAATCCGCACCTCCGTTATATGGAACAGAGGATAGATAATAAATTACAAGAGCACACTACGCAAATACACGAACTGCAAAACAAAGTGGATTTCTTCATCCGTACGTCATTACCTCCGAGAGAAGGAATTTTTGTAGATGGACAGATATATGATGCATACGAATTTATAGAGAGACTTATTAAATCGGCAAAAAGGTCTATATTGTTGATAGATAATTATGTAGATGAGTCGGTATTGACAATGATGAGAGTGAAATCCCCGGGAGTGCATGTAGAGATATACACGAAAGAAATAACCAGTGTGCTACAATTGGCGGCGAAACATTTTAACGCGCAATACGGAGATTTGTTATTATATGAAACGAAAATATACCACGATCGTTTCTTGATTATAGATGACGAGATGATATATCTGATAGGTGCATCATTGAAGGATGCAGGAAAACGACTTTTCGCATTCACCCAAATGGATCCCTCGCAGATAAAAGCCATTAAAGGGAGATTATAAAAGTCAAATAATAGGTTTTGACCAACCATAGTGCTTCTTATCGGCACTTAAAACAGGATAAGAGCGAACATTGACATTATGAAAAAGACAGATAAACTAAGCACTTTGCAATTTACGCAAGTAGCGTAACGCAATTTGCGTAATTGGCTAAAAGGGTTCTTTTGCCCCAAACTTTCATAGCAAAACACCCCAATTCTTCAAGACAAAATGCCCCAATTCTTCAAAATGGCTACAGCTCAATCGCAATTCGCCAACGGTCAGTACAAATCCCATGAAGAAGTGATGCAACCACGCCAAATCCGGCAGTGCTAAACGCACGTTTTGAGAAATAACTTCATTCAAACGTAATTTATCAGTCAGGCACGGCAAAATGCTGTGTCTGTCTTCTTTCAGTCTTATTCATTATGTCAAAAAACAAATATTGTTTTCGGCTCTTGGTTGAGTCGGAGATGGCAAGAAACAATTAACATGTTTAACTTTAAAATATAATAATTATGA
>DEIW01000141.1:0-12864 GCA_002352705.1 Bacteroidales bacterium UBA2764
CTTGAACACTATACGCCAGTTAAACGTCCTTGTCATTTGAAGAATCGTTCTAAATTACGGATTACATGACTTTTACAGAATACGACTACTGTGTCGCCTGCGATTATCTGCGTCTCTCCATTGACCAGTATACCTTCCCCTGCACGCACGATGCCGCCTATGTTGGCTTCGCTGGGTAGGTCCTGGTCTTTTACCTTATGTTTCGTGATGAGGCTGCCCTCTTTAGCAAAAAACTCCACTATCTCGGCATCCGCGCTGGTGAGGTTATGTACGCCGCGTACCGATGCATCCAGTAGCATCTGGTAGATATAGCTGGCTGCGATGGTTTTCTTATTCAGTACCGTACCTATATCCAAGCCCTCTGCCATGGGAATATAATCCAGATTTTCCACCTCCGCGATGGTCTTACGGACTCCAAAACGTTTGGCTGCCAGACACGCAAAGATATTCGCTTCACTGCTGTCTGTCACAGCTACGAAAGCATCGGTGTCCTGAATACCCTCTTCTTTAAGCACTTCCATGTCGGAACCGTCGGCGTTGATAATTAGAGCGTTTGGAACTTTTTCGCTCAACAGGGTACATAAATCACGGTCTTTCTCGATGATTTTGATGTTCATCTCGTCCGTCAGTTCTGTAGCAGCCTTACGGGCTATTCGACCTCCGCCGAAAAAGATTATGTTTTTGATCTCTCGTTTGGACTTGCCTAACTCCTCACGCATGAACTCCATATTCTCTTTCGGACACATACAATAAATCATATCGCCCTCTTCCACGGTATCGCCGCCTCGTGGGATAAGCGTCTGCTGTTCGCGTTTGATGGCTACTATACGGTATTTACCGTGATTATAGACGCCGGAGGCAAAAGTCTGACCTATAATCTTTGCTGTAGAGCGCACTTTGATAATGCATAACTCCAATGCTCCTTGGCATAAATGCAGGTGATAACGCATCCAGTTTGTCCTGAGGCTCTCCTCTATCTCGTTGGCTGCGAGCACCTCCGGATAAATCAGGTGGTTCAAACCCATCTCCTCAAAGAATTTCTTGTTCTCCGGCAACAGATATTCATAATTGTCGATACGAGCCAGGGTGCGTTTGGCTCCTAATGAGTTCGCTATCAGACAGGCGGTCATGTTCTCCGTCTCATGAGGCGTGACAGAGATAAACAAATCGCAATCTTTCACGCCTATCTCACGCTGGTCATGTATGGACGTAGGATTACCTACTTTGGTCAATATATCATAGTTGGCGCTCAGGTCACCCAAACGCTCTGCACTCTCGTCCAAGAGACTGATCTCCATCTCCTCGCGGCTCAGCAGTTTCGCTAAGTGTGTGCCTACATCGCCAGCACCTGCGATAATGATTCGCATAATCCCTCCTTGTCTAATTTCAATAAATGGTATAATTCTTTGGTAGAACCGTGTTCTACAAACTGATTGTTCACTCCAAGACGGATGATACGTGGCGAGTAGCCGTGCTCGCTCATCCATTCCAGTACAGCACTTCCGAAACCGCCCGCTATCATTCCGTCCTCGGCTGTGATGATAGTGTGGTATTTCTTCCCTACCTCGTGCAGTAGGTCTTCGTCTAACGGTTTCACCCATCGCATGTCGTAGTGAGCAATGCCGCCTTGGTACGTGGCACTTGGTTCCTTTGTCACTTCCTCAATCGCTTCCGCCATTGTATTTCCGATGGCTCCAATAGTCAGCACCGCTATCTCCTTTCCGTCCCGCAGTTTCACTCCCTTGCCCAGTCTTACAGGCGTAGCCGGTCCTGCAGCAAAGCGGTCATCCGAAGGACAGCGTCCCCTCGGATACCTGATGGCTACCGGGCCTTCTATCTTTTCCGCCAGAACCATCATCTCGCGCAAATCCTCTGCTGTTCTCGGAGCGCATATCTGCATATTGGGAATGGGACGAAGGTAAGCGATGTCCAATAACCCGTGATGGGTCGCTCCGTCATTCCCTACTATTCCTGCACGGTCAACGCAGAGCACGACATGCAAATTCTGCAATGCTACGTCATGCACGATATTGTCATACGCACGCTGGAGAAATGTGGAGTATATATTGCAATAGGGAATCATACCTGCTTTGGCAAGTCCGGCACTGAATGTCACGGCATGCCCCTCTGCTATCCCAACATCGAAGACACGGTCAGGCATCTCTTTCTGCATGATGTTCATACTACATCCGCTGGGCATCGCAGGAGTGATACCTACTATCTTCTCGTTCTGCTTGGCTAACTCTAACAGCGTCGTTCCGAACACCTCTTGCCATAACGGAACAGAGTTTTGTCCTGACTCTTGATTCCTGACTCCTGACTCTACATTGAACTCTCCCGGAGCATGCCAGACGGTCTGGTCGTTTTCTGCCGGTGCATACCCCTTGCCTTTCTTCGTGATGATATGCAGCACCTTGGGGCCACGGTGGTTTTTTATCTCGCTTAAGATGCGTACCAACCCCTCTACGTCGTGACCGTCTGTCGGACCGAAATAGCGGATGTTCAGCCCCGTGAAGATATTACTGCTTTGCTTACTCAGTACGGCTTTCAGACTGTTGTTACGGCGAAGCATAGCGCGCCTCTTCCGCTCATCTACCAGATGCAACTTTGCCGCGAGGCGGAAAAGTCTCCATCTCCATTTGTTATAGGTCGAACTGGTAGTAAGGTCCACTAAGTACTGGGTAAAACCGCCCTTCAGAGGGTCAATCGCCATGTGATTGTCGTTGAGGACGATCAGCAGGTTGTTCTTGTCCATCGAGGTGTTGTTCAGTCCCTCGAAAGCCAGACCGCCTGTCATCGCCCCGTCCCCGATGATTGCCACTACGTTGGTCTTTTGACTTTCGACTTTTGACTTTCGACTCTCTGCTATATCAAGGCCCAAGGCCGCAGATATACTGTTAGAGGCATGACCGGCAATGAATGCATCATATTCACTCTCTGCAGGATTAGTGAACGGACTCAGACCCTTGAACTGACGGTTGGTGGGAAACCTGTCACGACGACCCGTTAAAATCTTATGAGCATACGCCTGATGACCTACGTCCCAAACCAACTTGTCATGAGGAGTGTCGAATACATAATGCAACGCTACCGTCAGCTCTATGGTCCCTAAGGACGAAGCCAAGTGACCCGGGTTCTTACTCAATACCTTAATAATGAAATCTCGCAACTCGCTACACACGGCCGGCAACTCTTCCACTCGCAACTTCTTCAAGTCCGCCGGAGAATCAATCTTATTTAGATACTTGTATTCCATCTCTCTTTAACGTAATATGCACCGCATATCAACATTTAGACTGCAAAATTACGAAATTATTTTCATATACGCAAGTAATTTGACATATTTCACGAAATTTATCAATAAATTTGCATATATCAAATATTTTTTGTACTTTTGCAGCCGTAAAATGTGTATTGTGCACTATGAACTATTCCGGTAAGAAAAAATATGTGCTCGGCCAGTGGAAAAAACTGCTTGGAGCAAGTATGGGAGATTTTTTACAGTGGGCTGTTTTGACAATTACAGTAGTAGGTTCTCTCATCGCTTTCCTTCCTTCCGAAAGTGCGGCATGGCTGAAAGCTGCCATCCCTTATTTCATAAGTTCATATACTTTCCTCTTTATATTGCTGATTTTGTTATTGATGGGATTGGCGCTGTTAGTCAATTGGCCTCACACTCGAGCTGCATACAAGGACAAGCAAACGGAGATACAGGTGGTAGTGGAGTGTTGTGATATATTGCAGCAGGAGGGGATGAAAGTGATTCATACCGTAGATACTTTCGATATGGAGTTGGATCGCATTATCAGTCCCCGCTCATTGCACGGTGCTTTTTTGCAGTTATGCAACAGGAATCATGTCGATGTGGACGGGCAGATAGATGCAGCATTGGAACGCAAGAAGCCTGTCGGAGTGAACGAAGAATTGCCGGGACGGAAACAGCAATATCCGTTAGGTACCATCTGCCGTGTGAATGTAGGGGATGAGCCTTTCTGCTGTGTCGCCTTTACGAGGCTTCAGCCGGACGGGGCTATTCAGATTTCCGTAGATGAATATATAGATTGTCTGAAAAACATGTGGAGAAATCTGGCGGACCCGCGCAACAGGAGTGATGTAGTTAACGTAGCGGTGATGGGAAATAAGTTCACGGATCTCCCCTCCGAGTTCTCTACGGAGCAGAAAATAGACTTTATGATACAGACTTTCTTTGCTGTGGCGCGTGAGAGGGCCTGTTGCCGGACGCTCAGGATATGTGTGCATCCGGACAATGCTCCGGATATTGATTTCGATAAATATCCCGTGATTATTGAGCATCTTGCCAAAAGACCGGTCATTTGATTTCTTCTTCAGTTATGCAGGATACCTATCAATATTTTGCGTTTATCAGTTTCCAGAACGCCGATGCCCGTGAGGCGGTACGATTGCAGCATGCGATAGAGAGTTATCGTTTGCCGGCGGTGTTATGCCGTCAGAACAGTGTGCCGCGCCGCATTAGACCTCTGTACTGTTATATTAACGACATGCATGCCGGTGAAGAGTTGATGCAGGAACTCAAGCAGCGCATGGAGAACTCGCGTTTTCTTATTGTCGTCTGTTCGCCGCGTTCTGCAAAATCGGTTTATGTAAACAGCGGTATCGAGTATTTCATCTCGCTTGGCAGAAGGGACAGCATCATCCCGATTATTATAGATGGCGTGCCGTATAGTTCTGACCCCGAAACGGAATGTTTTCCCGAGGCCCTGCGTCGTCATTTCCCCAAACATGCCGATCCTCTTCAAGACCACTCGATATTAGGTATCAATGTACGTGAAGCCGGAGTATCGCGCCGTCAGGCGTATGACCGGGCAATGCTGATGGTGGTAGCACGTATGTTGCAATTGGATTTCGACGGACTGCTACTGCGTGAGAAACAGCGCCGCCGCCGGCGTGCGATAGGATGGACGCTCCTTTCTCTTGTCATCGCTTGTGCCCTGGGATGCACATGGTATCTGTCTCAATCGGTTGCGGTAAGTGTTATACCCTATGAGGCATCGCCGCATAATGATTCTCTGCCTCCAGCCTCTCATATCACCGTCTCGCTGTCTTTGGAAAACGAGAGCAAGACAGATTCTCTAACGGCTTTGGGAGATACCTTGCTTTTCAGGAATATACCACCGCGCTACATAGGGCGTGAGGTGCGGTTATGCGTCACCGCGGACGGATATATCCCTTGCGACACCAATATGGTTCTGCAGAAACAAAACAGGCTCCCTATGCTCCGTAATCCGGAGATATACGGGCACGTACATTTCCGCCTGATAGGCAAACCGCAGACACTTTCTGTGGCCGGACGGACGGTATTGCCGGATAAGGACGGCAGGGTTGATATCTCTTTCCCTGTAGCCGAACAGCGAAAGGCGTATCCGGTAGAATGGCAGGGAGGAGCAGACTCAGTTTATATGCCCTGCGGCGGAGATGATGTAATTATTACCGAACCATGAAACAGAAATTCCTATTGTGTATACTGGCGTGCTTGACGACCCTTGGCTCTTGGGCTATCACCCAGAATGGAAATGTACGTACTATAGCGCGTAAAGGTCGTGCGGGAAGTCCCATAGAAGGGGCTGTCATCCGTTTGCAGGGTACGCACAACAAAGTAGCGAGTCGTGCCAATGGCGACTTTGCTCTATTACTCCATGAACTACATAACGGAGACGCTTATTCTATAGCCAGCATTGTCAAGTCCGGATATGAGCCGGCAGAGCAAGAACTCATCGGTAGAAAACTGCCATGCTCGGACAAAGTGCCGGTAGAAATTCTCCTTGTCAACCGTATCGAACTCATGCAAGAGAAGGAGGAGATAGAAAACAAGGCGCGGGAGAATGTGGAGATCTATTATCAGGCACGGTTGGACAGTCTGGAGCGTCTTGTGGCTGAGCAGCGTATAACAGAGGAAGAGATGCGAGCCCGGCGCCAACAGTTGGAGAGCCAATATGAGAATTTCGAACCTTTACTGCAAGCGATGTCGGATGTCCTGGCGCGCACCGATTACCGGCGCATGGACTCCCTCACGGCTTTGATGCAACAGGCTGTCGAAAACGGCAACCCCGAAGAGGCGGAGCGAATAGTACGCGAGAAAGGAAGTATCACCCAACGGGAGACCATCCTGCGTGAATGGGGAAAGAATATACAGGCTCTGCGCCAAGAGGTTGACAAGAATCAAGAAGAGTACAACCGCCAGAAGAAACAGCTGGAGGAGGACTGTTTCAGAATGTATTCGGCATTCCTGACACGTTTCCGTAACGACAGCGCTGCTTATTATATTCAAAAACGTGCCGCTCTTGATACCCTCAATATTGATTACCAACTTCAGGCGGGTCAGTTTATGCGGGATATCATGGCGGATTATCCGGAGGCTCAGCGCTATTTCGAGCGGGCATACCGTATCGCCTCTTCCCAATATACGGAGGTGAGCGGACAAATGGCTACTACCGCAAACGAACTCGGGCTTATCTATAAGCAACAAGGGCAGTTAGAGACCGCGATGGTATGGTATCAACGCTCCATGAAAATCCGTGAGCAACTCCGTGGCAAAAACTCTGTAGAAGTAGCAGAGGCTCTGAATAATATGGGAGAACTATTCCGCACCCGGAAGGACCTCAAGCGCGCTATGGAATGTCATAAACGAGCGCTGAAGATCCGCCAGAAACAACTCGGAAGCAACAGCCCGGAGACGGCAGTGAGCATGAATAATATTGCCGGAGTAATGTATCAACTCAAGCAGTATTCACAGGCTGAGAAACTCTTTACCGAGGTGCGGGATATCTATGCTGCAAATCCCAAAGTCACTCCCTCGCGTGTGGCTGCGAACTATAACAACTTAGGCGGCGTATGTTACCAACAAGGTAAATATGAAGACGCCGCCCTGTATTTTGACCGGGCGCTGGCCATTTACCGGAAGGTCCTCGGTGACCGGCACCCTATGACCCTCAATGCTCTCAAGAACAGCAATATTTGCAAGCAAAAGATACAAACTCAAAACCAATAACTCACATATTATGAAAAAGAACTTACATTCAATGATTCATTCGTGTATCGTACTTTGTGTATTCCTGTTATGCGCATCGTCCGTCCGAGCCTATGATTTCACGCTGGCGGATGCGAATGGAAACGATATCAATTACACCATTATTCGCGATTCTATTTCCATTTTCAGCAACAGTGCGGGGATATCCGAAGAGCACGTGTTCAAGTTTACGGGAGATAATGTCTTTGTCGATGCTTCGATGACGAAACCCTATAGCGGAAATATCGTTATTCCGGAGACAGTTTCCTATACCATTCCGGGGGATGTTGCTCCCACCACATTCCAAGTGGTAGGACTGATGGACTATGCTTTTGCATACGGCGCTGAAATCAAGTCTGTCAGCCTGCCTAATACCCTCCAAGTCATAGGCACGTTCGCTTTTCAAGCTTGTGACTCGTTATCCACAATAGATATACCGGACAACGTACAATACATCGGCCATGACGCTTTCGTTAGATGTGCCCTACTTGAGAGTATTCACCTTCCCCGTAACCTGGAGACCATCGAGAACGGACTTTTTAACAGGTGTTATGCCCTCCAAAATATCGTTCTGCCTTCTTCCGTCAGAATTATCAACGGTCATGCTTTTTATGCTTGTACCGGCCTCACTTCTTTTGTTCTGCCGGACAGTGTCCGGCGGGTCGATTATAGTGCTTTTGAGGAGTGCTCCGGTCTTCGGTGGGTATCCCTTGCGCAGGTTGATTCGGTCGGTCAAATGGCTTTTAGCGGGTGTAGTAATCTGACTTCTGTCTCGTTGCTCAGTCAAGTGCCGCCTGCATTGGGAACATCGGCGTTCGTGTCTTCCCGTGACACACTCTATGTGCCTGCCGATGCGGTTACGGCATACCAAGCCTCCGATTGGAATGGTTATTTCAAAAATATCGTCGGTATGAATGAGGCAGAGACGAAGATAGAGACTCTTTCAGGCAACTCCGTAACCCTGAAATGGAAACCGGACGAGGATGTCACGCTCTATGATATCAATGTGTATGCCGGTTCTAACCATGTAGCCCGCTATCTCGTGGACGGAGACGGTAAACTCACCTCGTCCCAACGTTTCGCGCCGACGGTCTATTTCCATAAAAAAGACACCACGGTTTCCACGAATGAGTACTTTGTCATCACGCTGGATAATCTATCGGAGGATACGAAATATACCTATACCATCAAAGGTTAAAACGCTCAGCAGGAAGAGGTCTACCATGAGGAAGGAGTCTTCCATACCGCAGCGCGGGCGCAAGCTCTGACGGACGCCGTTGCCAATGACCCGCGTCCTGCTGCACGGAAAATTCTCCTTAACGGACAAGTCTTTATCCTTCGCGGAGAAAAGATATATACTTTGCAGGGCAAAGAAATGAAGTGAATTAAAGACAGATAAAATAATGCAATTAGGACTAATCAAACAAATCATAGGACCGATAGCGGACGTTATAGGGGACGATGATCTCAATATTCGCTATCTGCTGACGGACTCGCGTCAACTGGAAGTCCAAAGGGGCAAAGAACAATGTACAAAAGCCGGCGAGACTCTTTTCTTTGCCATCAAGACGGAGAAGAACGACGGGGCTAAATATATTCCGGAGTTACAATCCAAAGGTGTGAAAGCCTTTGTCACCGGAGACTCCATCGCGGCGTTGCAGAAACTCGCGGAGTACGTCCGTTCACAATTCCATGGCACCGTCATCGGCATCACGGGCTCCAACGGAAAGACCGTCGTCAAGGAATGGCTCTACCAACTCCTCAAAGACGACTATACCGTCATCCGCTCTCCGAAATCCTATAACTCCCAGATCGGTGTTCCCCTCTCCGTCTGGCAACTATCTGACAGCGAAACGGTCTGTCAGCAGAGCGGTCTGTCTTCTGTCAGTCCGGAGGACGGTCCGGCAAAGCCCCTGCTTGCCATCTTCGAGGCGGGTATCTCCCAACCCGGAGAGATGGAGAAATTGGAACCCCTCATCCGTCCTACCATCGGTGTGGTAACCTATATAGGTCATGAGCACGACGAGAATTTCACTTCCCTGGAGCAGAAACGGGCGGAGAAGATGAAACTCTTTATCCATTCCGAACAAGTGATAGAAGACCCGACGCACCAGAACGTGCGAACCTGCGCCGCTGTCATGCGTGCCCTCGGGTATGACGAAGAGACCATCGCTGCGCGTATCTTACATCAGACACACGAAACGGTATTGAAAGTCAACCTTTCGGCTCTCACAGACAACGTCCGTTATTTCCGTTCCAAACTCAAACCCGATACTAAACTGACCTGTATGGTCAAGGCCTTCGCCTATGGCGCAGGAAGTGTAGAGGTCAGCAAAGCCTTGCAAGAGATGAACGGCACAATGGTAAATGGTCAATGTCCAAATGGTAAATGGGTTGATTACCTCGCTGTGGCGGTAGCGGACGAGGGTGTTGAACTGCGGCGCGCAGGAATTACCTTGCCCATCATCATCATGGACCCCGAAGTGGCGGCAATGGACCTTATCTTGGAGAATAATCTGGAGCCGAACGTCTATTCCCATCAGTCCCTCAAGACGGTGATAGCGGCGGCTGAGGCAAAAGGCTTGGAGAATGTGCCTGTTCATATCAAGATTGACTCCGGCATGCACCGTCTGGGCTTCTACAAAGAGGATATCCCGTGGCTCATTGACCGTCTGACACATCAACGGGCGGTACGCGTGGCGTCTGTCTTCTCTCATCTGGCAGGTAGCGACGAACCGCAGTTTGATGATTTCACCCTCCAACAGATAAAGTATTTCGATGAATGCGCCGAGGAGATAGTCGAAAGTCAAAAGTCGAAAGTCGAAAGCACACGGATTCTCAAGCACATCCTCAACTCGGCGGGCATCGAGCGGTTCACGGATTACCAGTTCGACATGTGCCGCTTAGGCATCGGGTTATACGGGTTCTCATTCGCGGGAGCCAAGTTGCGTAATGTATGTACCTTAGAGACAACCATTCTCTCCGTCAAGACCGTCAAAGCGGGGGAGACTATCGGCTACGGGCGTCATACAAAGCTGGCCGAGGACCGCACGATAGCCGTCATCCCTATCGGTTATGCCGATGGTTTCGACAGACGCTTCTCTAACTATGGCGGCGAGGTGTGGGTTCGCGGCAGGAGATGCCCTGTGGTCGGCAATGTGTGCATGGACCAGGCAATGGTGGATGTCACCGGTACCGACGCGCGACCCGGAGATCTCGTAGAGGTCTTCGGAGACCATATGCCGCTGGAGGAACTCGCCGACAAACTCGGTACTATTACATATGAAATCTTAACATCTGTCTCGCGCCGTGTCCAACGTGTCTATTTCTACGAATAAGCTGAGTATCGGCTACGCCGGTAGGGGCAGAAAGTCGAAAACCGAAGGTCGAAAGATTGTACAGCGTGACCTCTCTTTCTCGCTCTGCGAGGGTGAGATGGTCTGTATGCTGGGCCCCAACGGCTGCGGCAAGTCAACCCTTCTGCGTACCCTTGCGGGTCTCCAACCGCCCCTGAGCGGCACTTATAACCTCAAATCTCAAATGTCAAATGACAAATCTCAAATGTCAAATGACAAATCCATCTCTCTGGTGCTGACCGAACGCCTCTCTTTGGAGAACACCACGGTACACGATGTCGTGGCAATGGGGCGTTACCCCTATACCTCCTTCCTCGGCGGGCTGTCCGCAGAAGACGAAGCCATTATAGCAAACTCCTTGCAAGCAGTAGGCTTTTCGCCTGCCCCTTCAGGCGAAGGTCGGGAAGTGGCTACTACTTTCTTCAACGCCCATTCCGACGGAGAGAAACAACGCATACTCATTGCCAAGGCTCTTGCGCAACAGACGCCGATTATCCTTTTAGACGAACCTACGGCGCACCTCGACCTGCCGCACAGAATACTGGTTCTCCGCCTCTTGAGGCGCCTGGCTCATGAGCAAGGCAAGACCATCTTAATCTCTACGCATGAGTTAGACCTGGCGCTCGCGCTGAGTGACAGAATTCTCCTGATGTCGCCCGGCAGAGGTGTTCAACTGGACACAGCGGAGAACCTCAGGAAGACGGACTCCTTCACCTCTGCTTTCGGAATGGACATTTTCAACCCCCTTGGATAAAAAGACGCAAAGGCACATGAAATGTCATCTCTACGTAGGATTACTGGTCACCGTTTTGTGTCTCCTGCCGCTTCGTCTCAAGGCGGAAGACTCTATTCCTGCCGTGAACGGGGAGCCGGAAGTCTATACCGTCCAGATGGACCGTCCGGGTGTGGGCACGGGTACGAATGTACTGGAGTTCGGCAAGATACAATGGGAGAGTGGATTTGAGTACACGCGGTTTCTCGGCAATCATATACTGACCCTTCCTACTACTCTGTTCCGGTTCGGTCTTCACCGTCGCGCGGAGCTGAGGCTGGAGTATGCGGGCGAGTTGTACTTTTTCGATATGGACGGGGACGAGGAGAACGATTTCAAACCGGCGTACACGCCCGAGCCTCTGTTTCTGGGTACGAAAATCATGTTATGGGAGGGCTCGGAGGAGAAACGGCTGCGGTGGGTTCCCCGCGTGAGTCTGATGCTCAACCTCGGTTTGCCGCTCACGCCTGACTATGCGAAATACATGCCTGTGTCGGGAAAGATTGACGCACTCTTTGAGAATGACATAACCTCTTGGTTCTCTATTGGTTATGATTTCGGCGCTCATTGGAACGAGTGGGCTCCCATGCCGGACTTCATGGCGTCTCTGGCGCTGAATTTCAGTCCCATCGACCGCCTTGGGCTGTTTGTAGAGAGTTATAATTACTTTGATTGCGACGTGAATGCCAAACTCCTGGGGTATTCCACGGCGTACAGTCTTTATCTGGATTTCGGCGTGACGTATATGCCTCACCCTCATGTCCAGTTGGATGTGTACGCGGGCTTCAATTATTACGAAACGGAGAAAGTACTCGGAGGTCCGGAAAACTTTGCTTTTGTAGGAATAGGCGTAGCTTGGCTGGTATGGGACGAGGCTCGTTTCAGAGCCGCTCGGCTACGAAGACAGTAGGCTTGCCGTCCACACGGCAACCTATTACATAGGCTGTACCTCCGTCTTTGAGGCGGAGTTTCTTTTTTAACTGCTCTGCCGTCAGCGGATAATTGCGGGTGAGGACATTGGCGCAGCCCCCCTCAATCCCCCCGTTTTTATTTGTGATTTGTAATTGAATTCGCCATACGCGTCCGGGGAAGTTCTCTACGAGCCTGTCGGAGAGGTAGAGGTGGGTGTTGGGGTCGAGTTTCTGCAAGCCGTAACGCTGTGCCACTAACTTGTATGCCCCGGCTTTGAGGATGGCAGCGTTAGGCTCATAGAGGAAAACCCCCTCCAACTCCCCCTCAAGGGGAGAGCAGAGTGCTTCGCTATTTAATTCTTCCTCGCGGGTGAAAGTGAACGCCTGCTCCTTTTTTGATAGATCGATGGCGGTAATAGTCGTGGCTGTTTCCCGGTATTCCGATATATCGGTATTTCGATATTTCGATATATCGATATTCCGACTCAGCAACAAGACTTCCTTCACTTCGTTCTTGACGGCTACTATGTGCACATCCCATATTATCTCCCCCTTCACGGGGGGATTGAGGGGGGCTTGGAACTCTTTGAGCGCCTGGGTGATGTCAATCATCGGGGAGAGCTTGAGCATAATTCGTCCGCCGGGAGTGAGATGGTCTAAAAGGGTAGGGAGCAACTCGATGACATTAGGCGTACAGTCTGCTAATTTGAAGACCTTGCCGCCGTGGCTGTCCCGCCGCGCCGGGTCGAGGAAGATAAAACCCCACCCGACCTCCCCACA
>DEIW01000141.1:12934-13290 GCA_002352705.1 Bacteroidales bacterium UBA2764
CTTTCGACTTTTTGCTTTCGACTAAGAGCGAAGTTATGCTCCGCAATGCGGCATAGCTCGGCGTTCTGCTCGACGTAGTCGGTGTGGGCGAAGTGTTCGGACAGAAAGAAAGTGTCCACGCCGTAGCCGCCCGTTAAGTCAAGACAAGTACCATTTGACCAAGTATCAAGTACGATTTGCGCCTTATACCGTGCGGTGAGTTCGGACGAGCACTGCTCGCAAGAGAGCCGAACGGGGTACCACCAGTCTTCAATAGCCGCAAACGTCGGCAGTTTGTCCGCCGTGCGTTCCCGTCCTTCGACTTGCTGCAGGAACCACCGCCATTCCTCGTCCGAGAGGTGCTTGTATTTATTGCG
>DEIW01000005.1 GCA_002352705.1 Bacteroidales bacterium UBA2764
TCCCGATACATGAAGCCTTTTTTAGCCCTCGTTGCATAGCCATTGCATAGCCATTGCATAGTCATTGCCTCCTCGTTGCCCCTTACAACATGTTTGTAATACACTGAAAACAAGGCTGATTCATCAATCCATCATTCATCAATTCTCAATTTTCTGTGCTCCGTAGCCGCTCTTTGCGCCGAAGAGCTGAAGCGCCTTGTCGAAATTATAACGGTTGCCGTACATCGACACACGGATAGTCTCCGAGCCTTGCATGTTCATTCCCATCGCCGTACGGAACCGGTTCGCCGCTGAGTTACGGTTGAAAGAACTGCTGCAAAAAAGAAAATTGCGTACTTTTTCATGATTCGTGTTTTTTTAATTGTGAATAAGAGAGTAAAATTTTTGTATGTTGATACATGTTTTTTGAGGTTCAAAAGGTGCCCATTAGTTTAATATATTAAAATCCGCTGCAAAGTTACTGCTTTTTTTTTATTAATCCGTCATCGTTTTCGTTCAATCTTTCTGGATCTATATACAAAATCGTTCAAAATATAGTATTTTTTGACACGTGTCAATTAATCGACATCTTTTGCCGATTAAAATGGGGTGAATATGATAAAAAGGGAAAAAAAGAAAAAAAAGCGCCAAAGACGCTTGCTTAGCAGAGCTTGATATCCTGGGCGTTCATCTGGAGAGTAGAGCGTCCGTGATAACTATTTTCCTCCAGATAGAAGCAGACATCTACGGCATTGCCGTTCTGTATATACTCCGCCTTTGGTCCCTGACCGAAAGCGATGCCGTCCATCGCTACCACACGGTCCGTCAGGTCCAGATGCAGGTGTTTGCCGTCACTTACCGCGCGCGTGTTACGATTATTAATAAGGTTACGGCATAGGAAGAGGGGGCGCTCATTACCGGGACCGAAAGGCTCCAGGCACTGTAATATCTTGTACATCTTCCAGTTCATATCCCTTAATTCGACCTCGGCCTCCACCTCCAGCGTAGGAGCCTGCTGCGACGGCGTGATATGGGAAGCCACATATTCCTCAAAACGGCGCTTGAACTCCGGCAGATCAGCCTTATGCATGCTGAGACCCGCGGCAAACTTATGCCCGCCGAAATTGGTAAGCAGGTCACGGCATGAGTCAATAGCCGTATAGATATCGAAATCGCTGACCGAGCGGGCACTGCCGCTGATGATATCATCCTCGCCGGCGGTAAGCACGATAGTAGGACGATAATAGGTCTCCGTTAACCGGCTCGCGGCTATGCCTACCACACCCTTGTGCCATTCGGGCGAATAGACCACTGTGGTAAATTTAGCCGTATTCATCGGATCTTTTTCGAGCTGGGCAAGGGCTTCTTCTGTTGTCCGGATATCGAAATCACGACGGTTCTGGTTATAGGTATCTATCTCCCGCGCAAACTGGTCTGCAGCATCGGCGTCATCGGATATCAGCAGCCGCACAGCCTCAGCACCGCTCTTGATACGCCCAGCGGCATTGATACGCGGACCTATCTTATAGACCAGATCGCTGATGGTTATCGTCTTGCCTTCTATGCCGGCTACGCGCATGATAGCCTGCAAGCCGACCGAAGGAGAGGCGTTCAGCGCCCTCAGACCGTAGAAAGCCAAGAGCCTGTTTTCCCCTGTCACAGGCACGATGTCGCTCGCTATACTCATCGCCAGCAGAGGCAGCAGTCTGTAAACCTCCTGCATCGCTATGCCGCGACGCTGGGCGTATGCCTGCGCCAGCTTGAACCCTACGCCGCAACCGCTCAGTTCTTTGAAGGGATAGAGACAGTCAGCGCGCTTCATATTCAGCACCGCTACGGCACGGGGTATCGTATCGCCGGGAGTATGGTGGTCACAGATAATGAAATCGACACCTATCGAACGGGCGTATTCCATCTTATCCACAGCCTTGATGCCGCAATCCAGCGCTATGACCAGACTACAGCCTTGCTCTTTGGCGGTATCTATTCCTTTGGTAGAGATACCATAGCCCTCCGTATAACGATCGGGAATATAATAGATGAGATTGTCTGTCTGGGTACGGAGAAACGAATACATCAACGCCACCGCCGTAGTACCGTCCACATCATAATCGCCATAGACCATGATGCGCTCATGGGTATCAATGGCACGGCACAGCCTGTCCACCGCAGTACCCATATCTTTCATCAGAAAAGGATCATGCAGACTCTCCAGCGACGGACGGATATAGGCTCTCGCCTCCGCTGCTGTCCGGATTCCTCGTCCGGCAAGGATACGCCCCGCTACCGGACTGATGTCCAGGTCGGTACTCAGGCGTATGGCTGCATTCTGTTCCTCCGCCGTCAGGGTCTTTATCTGCCAGTTGATATCCAAGAGTATTCTGTATTCTGTATTCTCTACTCTGTATTCTGTACTCTGTATTCTGTACTCAGTGTTCAGAAAACTTCGTATTCATCGGCGTCCTGCCATAGCGGGGAGGCTGAGCGGTAATGACGGACTTTCTCTACCGAGAGCTCCACGATACGTGTTCCTTCCTCCTCGTCATTGAAGAGCGCCACCTCCCGTAACCATGTGTCATATGCCGCCGAATGACCGTTATATACTTCTCCCGTACCGTCTGTTCCTACCATGTTCACGCCTATGACGAGAGCCTGGTTCTCCGCGGCACGAGCCGGAAGCATGGCATCCCAGTATTGCACCCTTACCTTCGGCCAGCATGCTACGCATACGAGAATATCATACATGTTCTCCGGATCCTGGCGAAGCCACACGGGGAAACGGAGATCATAACATATGGCAAGACGGATTCTGGCTCCCTTATAGTCCCATACCTCGCGTTGGTCACCGGCTTTGAAGAGCGCCGCTTCTCCTCCATGCTTGTAGAGATGGCGCTTGTCTATAAATCGCGGTGCCGCATGCGGGGCAAAGAGAAAGCCCCTGTTCCGCAAACCATCCTCCAGACGGATAATCATACTGCCCATTATAGCTATATCATAGGCGTCTGCCATACGCTGCAGCTCACAACAAGTAGGACCTCCCCATGGTTCGGCAAGGTCCATTCTATCGGTACAAAATCCGGTGGAAAACATTTCGGGCAGGACGGCTATATCCGCCTGCCCTGTTATAGCAGCCAGGCGGGAATCCAACAGACGCAGATTGGCCTGCGGATCCGCCCAGACTATAGGATATTGTAATAAAGCAAATTTCAACATCAATTTTTCTTCTTGGAAGAAGTTCCTCCCCCTGCTATCTGCTCGCGCATGGCAGTATCAGCCTGCATATTCTGCATCCGATAGTAATCCATTATTCCGAGGTTTCCGCTACGGAACGCTTCCGCCATGGCTTGCGGCACAAGTGCCTCCGCCTCAATGACTTTTGCACGAGCCTCCTGTGCCTTAGCCTTCATCTCCTGCTCACTGGCAATAGCCATAGAGCGGCGCTCCTCTGCCTTCGCCTGCGCGATATTCTTGTCCGCCTCTGCTTGGTCCATCTGCAGCTGTGCACCGATGTTCTTACCTACATCAATATCGGCGATATCAATAGACAGAATCTCAAATGCCGTACCGTCATCCAGACCCTTGGAGAGCACTAATTTACTGATGGAATCAGGGTTTTCAAGCACTTGCTTGTGGCTCTCGGCAGAACCGATAGAGCTTACAATACCCTCGCCTACACGGGCAAGGATAGTATCCTCGCCTGCACCACCTACCAGTTGGCGGATGTTTGCGCGCACTGTGACACGCGCCTTGGCGATAAGCTGGATACCGTCTTTCGCCACAGCCGTTACCGGCGGGGTATCTATGACTTTCGGATTGACACTCATCTGAACTGCTTCAAAGACATCACGACCTGCCAAGTCAATAGCTGTAGCCATCTGGAAGGACAGATCTATTCCTGCCTTGGATGCCGAAACGAGGGCGTGTACCACGCGCTCTATGTGTCCTCCGGCGAGATAGTGCGCCTCCAGACCGTCGCGCTTCACTTCGGTCAGACCCGCCTTGTGCGCCTCAATCATACAATTGACGATCTTTGAGGGCGGCACCTTACGGATACGCATGAGGAAAAGTTGTACGAGACTGATGTGCACACCGCTTACTACGGCATTGATCCATAGCATAAAGGGCACATAATACAAGAAAATAAATACGGCGATTGTAATCAACACAATCAGCAAAAGAGTAATTGGATCCATAGTAATTATGAGTTAGTGATTAGTTCTCTGCTTCTTTTTTGGAGTCTTCCTTCTTGAGTTTGTTATTGGCTAACTCCACATGGCTGTCAATCTTGGTGTCCAACGCCATCTTATCCAAGGCATTGCTGCGCAGGAATCCCCAGATAGCCACTCCGGACAATACAACACATGCAGCCAGAGTGATATATCCGGCTAAACGCCCTATGCATAACCATGCTACAATCACAGCACCTATCAGACAGGCAAAACCACTCACGCCCGCGATGCCGAAACCCGGCAAAAGGAACATCTCCATTAATAATAACGCGACGCCCGCGAGCACTAATAATACGACTAAAATGGTATTCATGCAAGACCTTTCGATAAAAAAATTAAAAATTATTTTTTCAAATCGGGTGCAAAGATACTAAATATCTTTGATATATGCAAGCGAATAAAAAAAATTTGCGAAAATAAATTAATTATACTACTTTTGCAGCCGATTTTGAGGTACACACCTTATTTATTATACGTCTATGAGCAAAAATTTAGTGATAGTAGAGTCTCCGGCGAAAGCGAAGACGATAGAGAAATTCCTCGGTTCGGAATATCATGTATTGAGCAGCCAGGGTCATATCCGCGATATAGAACCTTTGGGCAAAAACTCCATGGGTATTGATTTCGAACACGGCTATGCGCCGAATTATGTAATCGACGAACATAAAGTTCACCTTGTGGAGCAATTAGAGCGGGAAGTGAAGAAAGCGGACACTGTATGGCTCGCTTCCGATGAGGACCGCGAAGGGGAAGCTATAGCATGGCATCTGAAAGAAGTACTGAATCTGGACAAGAAAGATACCAAACGTATTGTATTCCACGAGATCACCAAGACTGCTATCCAGGAGGCTATTCTCCATCCCCGCGATATTGATTACAATCTGGTGAACGCCCAACAGGCACGCCGCGTATTAGACCGCATCGTAGGATTTGAACTCTCCCCTATCCTTTGGAAGAAAGTGACGACAGGTCTTTCTGCCGGCCGTGTCCAGTCGGTAGCCGTTCGTCTGATTGTAGAGAAAGAACGGGAGATAGAGTCCTTCCGGGCTTCCTCCGGATACCGTATTTTTGCCGATTTCATCGGAATTAATCCGGGTGATGCTTCCGTATTAAAGTGCGAATTAAACCATCGTTTTTCGCATAAGAAGGATGCCATTGAATTTATGCAAAGCTTGCAGACGGCTATGTTTATCGTCCGTGACGTACAACGCAAGCCGGTGACGCATACTCCGGCACCTCCGTTCACCACCTCCACGTTACAACAAGAGGCGGCGCGCAAACTGAAATTCTCTGTGTCGAAAACCATGCGACTGGCGCAATCTCTGTATGAAAGCGGAAGAATAACCTATATGCGTACCGACTCTGTCAATCTCTCTACGCTGGCCTTAGCCACCTCCAAAGAGGTAATTACAGACCAATACGGCGCGAAGTATGTCCATACCCGTCAATACCACACCAAGGCTAAAGGCGCGCAAGAGGCTCACGAAGCCATCCGTCCGACTTATATGAATACGCCGGTAGCCGGTGATAACAAAGACGAACAACGTCTATACGAGCTGATATGGAAACGGACGCTGGCATCCCAAATGGCGGATGCAGAGAGCGAGCGTACCACCATCGAGGTATCCGTCCACGGGTCGAAATATGCCTTTGTCGCTACGGGAGAAGTCATTACTTTTGACGGCTTCACACGTGTCTATGTCCAATCCACAGACGAGGAAACGGATGAGCGTCGTGTCTTACCGGCTATGTCCAAACGCGAGCGTTTGAAAATAGTAGGGGCTGAAGGAGTACAGACCTACGCCAAACCGCCGTTCCGATATAATGAAGCCACCTTGGTAAAACGAATGGAAGAGTTAGGTATCGGCCGTCCTTCCACGTACGCGACTATCATTGAAACCATTCAGCACGTGAAATATGTTGAGAAAGGTTCCGTAGCCGGACAGAAACGCGAGGCTACTATCCTGACAATGAAAAACGGCGAGGTGGTCGAACATACCAAATCCGAGATGTACGGCGCGGAGACACAACGGCTACTTCCTACCGATTTAGGACGCATCACCAATGATTTCCTGGTAGCCAACTTCCCGTCCATCCTCAGCTATGACTTCACGGCACATGAGGAAGAACAGTTCGACCGCATTGCCGTAGGAAAGGCAGACTGGGTCAAGACGGTAGATCAGTTCTATCAGACCTTCGAACCATTAGTTTCCTCGATTCCATCGGGAAAAGTTGACGGTAGGCTATTGGGCACTGATCCGGCTACCGGGCAGCCTGTCATCGCTAAAATCAGCAAAATAGGTCCGTGCGTACAATTGGGCGACACTGCAGGTGTCAAGCCTCAATTCGCGAGTCTCAAAAAAGGACAGTCTATCTTCTCCATCACACTCAATGAGGCGTTGGAACTATTCAAGACGGCTCTGCCTTATACATTAGGTGAGCACGAAGGAAAAGAGGTCGTAATAGGCGAAGGCAAGTATGGTCCGTATATCCGTTATGACAATCTCTATATCTCCATTCCGCGCACCAAGAATCCGCTCAAACTGACTATGGCGGAGGCCGTGGCTTTGATTGAAGAGAAACAACAGACATCTATGCCTATCCATCAGTGGGGAGATATTCAGGTAATGCCCGGACGCTACGGGGCTTATATCCATACGCCGGAAGGCAATTACCAGATTGACAAAGGTACCGATATCGCGGCGTTGACAGAAGCCGGCGTGCGGGAAATGATTGCTAAAAAAACTCCCATACAGCCCGGAAAACATAGCTTTAAGCGAAAAAGTGCAAAATAATTGCAAAAAAATTTGCGTATTCCAGAAAAAAGCAGTACCTTTGCACCCGCTTTTGTGAAATCGAGTATATTTGCCGCAGCAAATAATCGAGGTGAGCAAAGCGAATCCGAGCATATCTCGTAATCGAAGAAATGCACTGTATTTCGAGAAGTAGCGCAGTTGGTAGCGCACTACGTTCGGGACGTAGGGGTCGGGCGTTCGAGTCGCCTCTTCTCGACAAAAGGATGGTCAAATCTGACCATCCTTTTTGTTTGGCGACTCTCCGCCCTCGGGGTTCTCCGCCACTATCGTTCTGTCGATTATTGCCGTGGAGGCAATTTTCAAGTCGCCTCTTCTCGACAAAAAGGACAGCTCAACGCTGTCCTTTTTGATTTTGAGGGCTTTGCACGCCCGCGTTCTTGTCCCGGCTATCGTTCTGCCGATTATTGCAGCTTTGCCGCGAAAGAGAAAGTATCCGCACTGATACGTACAATGTATATTCCGTTTGCTCCGGACATATCCAGCGGCTGGTAATAATCCACACCGGAGGTCAAGCCGGAGAGAGGTATATAGCAGACAGCACGTCCGGAGACGTCATAAACAGTCATTCCTGCTTCACGCACATCCTCAGGCACCGAGAAACGTATAATACGCTCCGAAGCATACCCGCCCGGCAGAACAGATATGCCTCCTTTGCTGTCAGGAGAGGCTACTTGCTGGATGGCAGAAGGAATATCTTCCTGCACCAGTTCGTATGGCCCGAGGTCACGCGCTGTGCCATAGACAGTTGATTTCAGGAATGGGAAATCTGCTTCCAGTTGAGCGAGGTTCGGCGTGATATCCGCCGGTACGTTACATCCCGCATCCACAAGATTAGAACCCGGCAGGAGCCGTGCAAAACGCGCAGGCATAGAACCGTCACCCCGGCGCGGAGCGATAGCGTCCGTCTCAGAGAGCGAGACATAGTCCGAACGGGAGAAAGAAGTAACCAGATGTTTGGTCCAGGCGTTCTTGGAAAGCGATACTCCCAAAGCATTGTAATCATCGGTGCCGACGCACGCTTCCTGCTTACCGAAGCAGACATTATTATAATAGAACGTGTTGGCATCCGAACCGCCGGACTCAAACATAAAATCATAGGAGTTGTCAAACGCCAGACAGTTGATGAGCACATGTCCGCCCTTATGGCTGTTGCAGTCAAAGCCCTTGACAGACGAAGATATATCGCATCCGAACGCTACGCAACGATAGGCGTAATGAATACCTTTGGAAGAGCCTCCGGTGCCGTTACCGCCGAGTTTGATACCATTACCGTTACCGGAGAAAGATGCGGATCCATCGAAATAATTCTTAACCCATAGATGGTCTTCCTCATTACCGGATTCCCATGCCCAGCACTCGGCGAGGATAACGTCATAATCGGTCTCAAAGAGGTCCCATGCATCATCGGAATTACGCCATGCGCGGCAGCGGATGAAACGGTTGCCTTTGCCGTTGTGCATCTTGCAGGCAAAACCGTCTGCATCCGAGCCGTAGTTAGCATCAAAATCACAGTTATGGTGAGAGTCGCAATCGACGATATCATTATAGGCACAATAGGTTCCGTCGTTGCTGCTCAGACCGGGGAAGGTATCGGAGAACTTATGCCCGAAACCGAGCTGAATACCGGTATCGAGGTTATAGGAGAACTCGCAACGCTCAATACGGTTGTGCGATCCTTCCAGTTTGATGGCATTGTCGGCAGCGTGCATGAGATGCAGACCGAAGAGGATCCAGTAATTACCGGTAATGAGCATACCACGGTCTCCCACATTGTTCTTATTGCGATTACAATCCAATAACTGCTGCTCGAAATCAAAGATCGGTGCTTCGTTCTCATAGGCAGAGATGACAATCGGCTCAGCTGCGGTTCCGGACTGCGAGAGACGAACCGTCAGTTTTCCGTCTGTTCCCCGCCATGACATCATATAGCGTCCGCCACGACAATAGATCACATCGCCTGCCTGTGCTACAGAGATAGCTTTGCCGAGGTTATACCACGGATTCTCAAACGAACCGTTACCTGTCTCGTCGTTACCCTCCGGAGAGATATAATAGGTAGCATGTGTAGCTACATATTCCGGACGGGTAAATTCAGGATCCGGTTCGCCGGGCACAACCGTTCCACCACCTCCGCCGCCTTGTCCCTGTACAGGGTTTTTGAGCACGACATCATCTATATAGACATTATTAGTACCTTTAATACGTACGCGCACGTTAAGCGCAGAGTCAAGTCCTGTTTTCAGCGAATAGGATGAGAACGAGCCGGAGGAGGAATTGATAACCAGCGTATCTACCGCCTGCCAATCGCCGGAGCCTATCTGATAAGCTACCTCTACCTGTTTCTTGCTGCCACCCGAGCGGTACTTGAACTCCAGAGAGGCGAGGCTGTCGATAGCCGGCGTAATCATATACGCACCATTACTGTTGAACTTGATGGATACCACGGAGTTGGAGCTGTTACGCTGGGCATCGCCGCCGAACGTCCATACGCCCGAAGGCAGTTCCACTTCCGTCTCGGCTGCCCAAGAGCCGGAAGCCAAGGAATTGAAATCTTCCGATAAATCGGCATGCGCCATTCCTGCAAAGAGGCACATAGAAAGCAGAAAACTGATCTTTTTCATACTTGAAGAGATTAAGATTAAACAAACTTATAACCAAATGGTGAGACAAAGTTACAGCCTTTTTCTCATAAATGCAAGAATATACGAATTTTTAAATAAAAAACGGCAAAAAATACCCCTCTCTTATTCGGGAGGGGTACATTATTTATTAGAATCTGCGGGCTCTGAGTTGCGCCATTTCGCGTTTGTCATCCGCTTCACGGAGCGCTTGGCGTTTGTCATAAGTATGTTTTCCCTGACAGAGCGCTATCTCCATTTTAGCCAGTCCGCGTTCATTGATAAAAAGCACCAGCGGGATAATCGTTTTGCCCGTGTCCTTGGTCGCTTTCTCCAGTTTGCGTATCTCACGGCGCTGGAGCAGCAGCTTACGATCCCGTTTCGCCTCATGATTGGCGTATGACCCGAAACGGTATTCCGCGATATGCATCTGCTTGATGTACATCTCACCGTGCTCTACCGCACACCAGGAGTCCACCAGCGAAGCTTTGCCCTCACGGATGGACTTTATCTCCGTGCCGAAAAGCTGTATGCCGGCAACATAACGGTCCAGGATGATGTATTCAAACCTCGCCCGCTTGTTCTCTATCCGTATGTTGCTCTTCTGTCTCATTTTGGGTAGTACTTCGTCGGCTTTGACCGTCGGTTGACTGTCGGTTGACCGTCGGCTCAGTATCGGAATTGACTGTGAGTTTCTTGTATTTCTTCTGTCTCTGCTCCCAACGCTCGCGTGCATACTGCTGCATGTCGATGACGGTGTCATTCTCGTCAATAATCTCGAGTCCGAAGATTGTCTCGATGATATCTTCGAGGGTCAGAATACCTACAAACATGCCGTATTCATCGATAATTTGCGCTATTTGGCTCTTCTGTTTGAGCATGGAGTCAAAGATGGTGCCGAGGGTGAGGTCCTGGTCAAAAGCAGGGAGCGGACGTTTGATACCGCCGAGTGTTTTACGGAAGTGATCCTCCGTCAGTTCCTCCAGGGCGTCATTTCTCAACACATAGCCCGTGATATACTCCGGAGACTCGGGGTTATAGAGAGGAATACGTGAGAAATGGTCGTATTCATCGGAATCATAATACGCCCGGAGTGTCATATTCTCCGGCGCTATTTTAGCCACCACACGCGGGGTCATCACATCGTAAGCATGGATGGTATCGAGACGCATGAGATTGGTGAAAATCTTATTCTCGTCCTCATTCACCACGCCTTCCTCTTCGCCCACGTTGACCATCGCCAGCACTTCCTCACGGCTGACGGTAGGGTCATCTTCGTTGTCCGGAAACATGCGTGTGATGAGTTCCACAAGCAGCACCAGCGGGTACAGGAGAAATATCAACGCCCGTATGGTACGCGCCGTAAATCCCATCAACTCGCGCCAATAGGTAGTGCCTATCACCTTCGGGATAATCTCCGAGAAAACAAGAATCAGGATTGTAGTGATAGCAGATACTAATCCGAACCATTTGGAGCCGAAGACAGCCGTAGCCTGCATACCCACACCGGCAGCGCCGATGGTGTTTGCAATCGTGTTCAGCGACAGGATAGCCGCAAGCGGACGACCCGTATCATCTTTGTAGGACTTCATCAGGGTTGCCGGAGCATAGCCCTCTTCCTCGCGCAGATTGATATAACTATAGGTGGTGGTCATCAGCACCGATTCCAGCACGGAACACAGGAAACTGATGGACATAGCGCCTAATAAAAACAATAAAAGTAATTCCATAATTCTAAATCGAGCACAAAGGTACTACAAAAAATCGACATATGCAAACACACATGCAGAAAAATCTTTTTTGTATCACTTTTTCTCCCGTGCTTCGTCAAACTTAGCCTGCATAGTGGGGTTTTTGTAAGTCAGCCTTTTGATGGACACGTCCTGCAGTTTCTTATCCGCCGCATTGAGGTTGTCTCCGGATTTGATGAGGTTCTCGCGTACCTTGGTGAGGTGCGCGATGGTCTTGTCTATCTCGTCTATCGCATCCTGAAAACGCTCGTTGGCAAGACGGACATTACGTCCGAAAGCGTCCTTGAAAGCCGTCAGCTTGTCCTCAAAATTGGTGACATCTATCTGTTGCGCCTTGACCAGAGCCAGTTCGCGTTTGGCATCCAGACTCTTGCGGCTGGTCTGGCACAGGAGCGTGATGAGGGGCACGAAGAACTGCGGACGGATGACATACATCTTCTCAAACCGGTGACTCATATCCACGATACCGCCGTTGTAGAGTTCGCTGTTGGGTTCCAGCATCGAGACTAACACCGCGTACTCGCAGTTTTTCTTCTTGCGGTCCGCATCCAGTTTGGCTAAGAAATCTTCGTTCTTATGCTTGGTAGCCGTCTCGTCGTTCTCGTTCTTCATCTCGAACATGATGGAGACGTACTCCACTCCGTCCTCCGAGGTGTCGCGGAAAACGAAATCGCCCTTCGTTCCTTCCACCACTTCGTTGTCTTTCTCGAAATAGGCATTGGGGAAGAGCGGTCTGATGCGCGCGAACTCGGTGGCGCAATGCTGCTCGAGGGTCTCGCCTACCATCTTCGTTGAGAGCCTCAGCTTCATGTCTTTGTAGTATGCTATCTGTTCCTGCAGCGCCTTGGTCTGCTCCTCCATCTGGGTACGCAGGGTCGCCAGTTCCTGGTCTTTCTTCATGTATTCCTCGGTGGCGCGCTGACGGACCTGGGCTACCGCTATCTGTTTCTGTTGCTCCGCCTGCTGCAGTTGCGACTGGAGCGTCTGTATCTGGAGCTGTACTTGCGCTTTCTCCGCCGCCTGTTGTGCTTTCTCGGCTGCCTGCAGAGCCTGGGTGCGCGCCAACTGGCTCTGCTCCAACTCATGCACACGGCGTGCCAGTTCGCTCTCGAACTCCGCGTTCTTCACCTGACTCAGCAGCGCTACATAGTCGCTCTCGTCCACCGTAAACACATTGCCGCAATGCGGGCATTTCAATTCTTTCATACGTCTTTCCGTTTTGCGCTGCAAAGATACAACAAAAAAATGACATACGCAAGCGCGCATGTCATTTTTTTAGCCATGTCTGTTCGGAATGGCGTGTTTCTACGGTCAGAACCGATTAGAGTTGCGGACCGGCTGCAACAAGAGCCTTGCCTGCCTCGTTGGTGGTGTACTTGTCAAAGTTCTTGATGAAGCGGGCTGCCAGGTCTTTCGCCTTAACTTCCCACTCAGCAGCGTCTTTGTAGGTGTCACGCGGATCGAGGATAGCAGGATCTACGCCCGGCAGAGCTGTCGGTACTTCGAAATTGAAGTACGGGATCTTCTTCGTCGGAGCGGTGAGGATGTCGCCACCGAGGATAGCGTCAATGATACCACGTGTGTCACGGATGGAGATACGTTTGCCCGTACCGTTCCAACCGGTGTTAACGAGGTATGCCTTAGCGCCGCTCTTCTCCATCTTCTTAACCAGCTCCTCTGCATATTTGGTCGGATGGAGCTCCAGGAACGCCTGTCCGAAGCAAGCGGAGAAGGTCGGAGTCGGCTCAGTAATACCGCGCTCTGTACCTGCGAGTTTTGCAGTAAAGCCGGAGAGGAAGTAGTACTTCGTCTGCTCCGGAGTCAGGATAGATACAGGAGGCAGTACGCCGAAGGCGTCAGCAGAAAGGAAGATGACGTTCTTGGCTGCAGGACCTGCAGAGATAGGACGAACGATCTTCTCGATATGGTTGATAGGATAGCTTACGCGGGTGTTCTCGGTTACGCTCTTGTCTGCGAAATCAATCTTGCCGTTTGCGTCAACCGTTACGTTCTCCAAGAGAGCGTTGCGCTTGATAGCGTTGTAGATGTCCGGCTCGGACTCCTTGTCGAGGTTGATGACCTTTGCGTAGCAGCCGCCCTCGAAGTT
>DEIW01000125.1:0-217 GCA_002352705.1 Bacteroidales bacterium UBA2764
GAGTTCGTTAAACAGGACGAACAGTTAGAAGAAGTCAATGAAGCGCTTACCGGCGCCGGTAAATGGATTGAGGACAATGCGAACCTCATCAGTTGGATCGTTTGCGGCATCGCCGTCGTCGTGATGGGTATCATCGCTATCAACAATTATGTGATCAAACCCCACGCCCTCGAGGCAAGCAACGAGAACGCCAAGGCTGTTGTCTATTTCATGGCGG
>DEIW01000125.1:240-6578 GCA_002352705.1 Bacteroidales bacterium UBA2764
ATGACAAAGCCCTCCAAGGTGACGACGCAGAGTGCATCGGTTTTGAGGCTATCGCTGACGAGTACAGCTTCTATCAGCAGGGTAAGCTCGCCGCGCTCTATGCCGGTATCTGCTATTTCGAGAAAGGCGAGTACGAGGAGGCTGCGAAATACCTCGGTAAGTTCGATGCCGACGACCTCAATATCGATCCGGCTGCCAGTCAGCTTCTCGGTGACGCCTATGTCGAACTCGGCGAGTACGCTAAAGCTGCCAAAGCTTTCAACGCTGCCGCTGCTTCCGGTAATGAGATTATCGCTCCGATGAGCCTCAAGAAAGCCGGTATCGTTTATCTCCACGAGGGAGAGAAAGCCAAGGCTCTCAAGGCTTTCAAAACGATCAAGGAGAACTATCCTTCTTCCGCAGAAGCACAGGACATCGACAAATACATCGCCGTAGCCGAATAATTAACAATGTACAATTCACAATTTACAAAGGGCGTATGGGGTTTGGTACAAGGTTTTAAAATCCGTACGGACGTATAAGTTTGTACCTAAGCCACCGCGGCACTTTGTTAATTGTTAATCGACAATTGTAAATACCTATGACTACTGATTTGTCTAAATACGACGCATCACAACTGCCTAGCGCTGAGGTCCTCGGACGTCAGCGCTATGCTATTGTAGTGGCGGACTGGAACAGCGAGATAACGTATCCCATGACGCAGGGGGCTGTTGAAACCTTTATCAAACACGGCGTGCCGGAAGACAGTATCGATGTCCTTCATGTCCCCGGCGCTGTCGAACTCACTTTCGGCGCCGCACGCCTCATGAGGGAGGAACGTGTCGATGCCGTGGTTGTGATCGGGTGTGTCATTCAGGGAGACACTCCTCATTTTGATTATGTATGCCAGTCGGTTACACAAGGAGTAGCGGCACTCAATGCACAAGGCAAAGTGCCGGTCATCTTCTCCGTACTGACGGTCCTGAACAAGCAGCAGGCGATTGACCGCTCCGGCGGCAAGTTAGGCAACAAAGGTGTCGAAGGTGCCTATACCGCCATCCGCATGGCTAATATCTAAATGACTAAAGTATATAAATTCGGTGGAGCATCGGTGAAGAACGCAGAAGGCGTTCGGAACCTCGAGCGCATCGTGCGCATGGCACTTGATGACCAAATGTCAAATGACAAATGTCAAATGTCAAATGACAAATGTCAAATGTCAAATGGCTTGATGGTCGTCGTCTCTGCCATGGGCAAGACAACCAATGCCTTGGAACGAGTCCTTGACTTCCTCGATTCCGGAAAGGAAGAGCAAGCGCTCTCGCAATGGGTGGATATCATGGATTACCATGTAGCCATCATGAAAGAGCTCGGTCTCAAGCCCGGCGTTGACATCCGTCTGCAGGGCGAGATACCTTACGACCCGTCGCTGCCTTATGACGAGAACTACGACCAAATTGTCTCTACCGGAGAACTCCTCTCAACCCAGATTATCGCTGTCTATCTCCTCAAACAGGGGCTTCCTGTGGAATGGTGGAACATGCCCAAGCTGCTGCGCACCGATGACACATGGCGGGAGGCGAAAGTGGACGATGCCGTCAGCCGGGAACTCATCTCCTCCGGTTGGAACCGTCCTGACAGACCGCGGATAGTCGTCGCCCAAGGTTTCATAGGCGGCACCGCGGACGGCAAACGCACTACCCTCGGACGCGAAGGCTCGGACTACACTGCCGCGCTGATGGGCAACTATCTCAATGCCGAATCCGTGACTATTTGGAAAGACGTACCCGGTATCCTCAACGCCGATCCGCGTATCGAACCCGATACGGTCTTGATTCCCTCTCTGCGGTACCAGGACGCCGTGGAACTGGCGTATTCCGGCGCACAGGTCATTCACCCGAAGAGCATACGACCTCTCCAGAACAAACAGATACCTTTGCTCGTCAAACCCTTCGGAGACCCCGAGGCTGAGGGCTCACGCATCGCCGAGGACGGAGTGGGACCTATTGACGTTCCTGTATATATATGGCGGAAGAATCAAATCCTTATTACTATGCGCGCGAAGGATTTCTCCTTTGTGCTTGAAGAGAGTCTCAGTGAGATATTCGATATCATCCACCGCCACCGCCTGAAAGTGTCACTTATACAGTCATCTGCCGTTACGATCTCCGTCTGTGTGGACAACAGCCGCTTTGTAGCGGACGCTATTGACGCACTCAGTGCACATTTTAATGTCTCTTATAACGACCATCTCTCGCTGCTCACCATCCGCGGCACTACACCTGAGATACTTGAACACGCGAAAGACGGCAGAACGATAATGTTGAGCCAGACTACCCGGCGGACGGCACGTCTGGTGGTTAAAGAAAAATGACATGATGGAGTACCTGTATCAGTATTTTACCAAAGACTATTGGTGCGAACTATGGCGTAATCTATGCCATGCTGTACGGACGCTGAAATTCTGGCGCGAGTTGTTAATCATGACGCTTGGTATGAGTCTCGGTGCCGCCGCGGTATACTATTTCCTGATGCCGAGTCATCTGATAGTAGGCTCTATCTCCGGTCTCTCCATCGTACTCAATACCCTTATCGGCGGTACCGCGGACACTTTCTCGTACTGGGTGATGAGTATCAATGCTTTCCTCCTTTTACTCGCTTTCATACTGATAGGCAATGAGTTCGGCGCTAAGACGGTCTATACCGCTATGATACTCGGCCCGCTGACCCAGGTATGGGATCGTATCTATCCCTATACCAATCTGACCCATAAGGTCATCGATGCGCCGGAGGTGATGGCGCAGCTGCAAGCCGGGCAGACTGTTCTGGACCCAAACGGCAACCCCTATATTCTCAACCGCGCGGGCGAAGTAATGGAACGCGTGCGCGATAGCGTCATGAGCGGGGGACTGGGTATGGAAGACGTGTGGTTTGACCTCATTTGTTTCGTGTTGTTACTCAGCGCCTGTCAAGCCGTGCTCTTCCGTATCAACGCATCCACCGGAGGACTGGACATCTTGGGCAAGATAGTCAATAAATATCTCCATTTCGATATAGGTTCATCGGTTGCCATAGGAGGAATCATCATCTGCTGTACGGCGTTCCTCATCAATGACTTCCGGATGGTGGTGATTGGTATTATCGGGACATGGATTAACGGCTTGGCGATTGATTATTTCACGGCGTCCCTCAACAAACGCAAACGTGTCTGTATCGTCTCCGCGGAGCCCGAGCGGGTACGCAAATATATCGTCGAGGACCTGGTACGCGGATGCTCTCTGTACAAGGTGCAGGGAGGATACAGCGGCGAGGAACATGTGGAGATTCAGACTATACTGACCCAGGAAGAGTTCTCATCCGTCATGGCATTTATACGCAACAATAATATCAAAGCTTTTATCACTGCTGGCAACTGCTCCGAGGTTTATGGATTATGGATCCGGCATAAGAAGATAGACGGCAAAGTACAAGCCGTAAACGAATAGTAAACTACCAAATGGTAAATATCAAATTGTAAATATACATTATGAAACCAACTTTATTCATCTTGGCTGCCGGAATGGGCAGCCGTTACGGAGGACTCAAACAGTTAGACGGTCTGGGTCCTAACGGCGAAACAATTATGGACTATAGTGTCTTTGACGCTCTGCGTGCCGGATTTGGGAAGATTGTATTCGTTATCCGTAAAGATTTCGAAGCGGACTTCCGTGAGAAAGTTCTCTCCAAATACGCGAACAAAGTACAATGCGAAGTCTGTTTCCAGTCTATCGACAAAGTACCGGCAGGGTGTACCTATACGCCTGACCGCGCTAAACCATGGGGTACCAATCATGCCGTGCTGATGGGAAAAGACCTCATCCACGAACCCTTTGCGGTTATCAATGCCGATGATTTCTACGGCAAAGAGTCCTTTCAGGTTCTGGCGGACTATCTCCGCTCGGTAGAAGGAACAGAAGGGCAATACTGCATGGTAGGCTATCGTGTCTGCAACACCCTCAGCGAGAACGGTGCCGTCAGCCGCGGCGTTTGTACTACCGATGCGGACGGACATCTGACAGACGTAGTGGAACGCACGAAAATAGAGGATAAGAACGGTCAGATTGTTTTCACCGAGGATGGGGTGGATACACCGCTTGACCCCCATACGCCGGTATCCATGAATATGTGGGGCTTTACGCCTGAGTACTTCCAATACAGCGAAGAGGGCTTCCGCGCTTTCCTCGCCGAGAAAGGACAGGAACTAAAATCCGAGTTCTATATCCCGACACTCGTGAACCAACTCATCGGTGCAGGAAAAGCAACCTGTACTGTACTCGATACGCCCTCCAAGTGGTTCGGAGTAACGTATGCCGAGGATAGACCACAAGTGGTCATGAAGATTAACCAACTGATTGAGAAAGGGGAATACCCTGCTAAACTGTTTTGAATATGAGTAGAATACTTGTTACCGGCGGAACCGGATATATAGGATCACACACCACGGTTGAACTGATGCAGAAAGGCTATAAGGTGACAATCGTGGATAATCTCAGCAACTCCTCTATTGATGTGTTGGAGGGAATAGAGAAAATCGTAGGCGAGCGACCTGACTTTGCCAATGTGGACTGCGGCAATTTTATGGATATGGATAACGTATTCAAGCAATATTCGGATATCGTAGGCGTCATTCATTTTGCAGCATCGAAAGCAGTAGGAGAGTCGGTAGAGAAGCCGCTCCTCTATTATCGCAATAACCTGGGCAGCCTCGTTACCCTTCTGGAGGTCATGAAGCTCCATCAGGTGCAGAACCTGGTCTTCTCTTCCTCTTGTACGGTATATGGTCAGCCGGATGCCGACCACCTTCCGGTAGATGAGACGGCTCCTATCAAGAAAGCTCTCTCGCCTTACGGCAACACCAAGCAAATCAACGAAGAGATTATTTGCGACCAGGCTCACGCAGACAGGAATCTGCATGCCACTATCCTGCGTTATTTTAACCCTATCGGTGCCCATCCGTCGGCTCTGATAGGAGAACTGCCTAACGGCGTTCCCCAAAATCTGTTGCCTTTTATCACCCAGACGGCAGCGGGTATGCGCCCCGAGCTCAAAGTCTTCGGTAATGATTATAATACGCCTGACGGGTCCTGTATCCGCGATTATATCTATGTAGTGGACCTCGCCAAGGCGCATGTCAAGGCTATCGACAGGATGCTTAACGCCAAGGATCGTGACCAGGTTGAGGTCTTCAACCTTGGTACCGGAACCGGTTTGTCCGTTCTCACGCTCATCAGTGAGTTCGAGGCGGCTACGGGTGTCAAGATCCCTTATACCATCGTCGGTCGCCGTGAAGGTGATATAGAGCAAGTATGGGCTGCGCCGAAAAAGGCGAACGAAGTGCTTGGCTGGAAAGCAGACACCCCTATTCGGGATGTCCTTGCCTCCGCATGGAAATGGGAGAAGCATATCCGTAATATCAAGTAGCAGAAAGACCGTCCGCCTCGGCGGACTCAAAGTAGAAAGATCGCTACGCTCAAAGACAAGAGGTAAATTGTAAATTGAAATTGTAAATTGTAAATCGTAAATCGTAAATACCTTTATGCTCTATCCATTAAAGTTCAAGGCGCAACTCTTCCATAAGATATGGGGAGGGCACACCATCGCTCAATGGTATGATTATGTACCTGCCGACTACGAGAACGTGGGCGAGGCGTGGGTGTTGTCTGATGTGGAGAAGTATCCTACAGAAGTTGTCAACGGCTCTCATGCCGGGGATTCATTGCAGGATTTATTGGAGGTATATATGGACGAACTGGTAGGAGAGAAAGTATATGATACTTTCGGGAATCATTTCCCTCTTCTGCTTAAATTCATTGACGCAGTAGAGGACCTGTCTATCCAGGTTCATCCGGACGATGACTACGCTTTGGAAAACGAGAACTCGCTCGGTAAGACGGAAATGTGGTACGTCCTGCCTGCCCAAGGCGAGTCTGCCATCTATCTGGGTTGGAAGGAACGGATGAATGTCTCTGCTATCCATGCCGCTATTACGGATGGTTCCCTCGCGCGTTACCTGCGCGACTATAAGGTACACGCGGGCGACGTAGCATATATTCCCGCCGGAACGGTTCATGCCATGCAGCGGAATACAATTGTTGCGGAGATACAGGAGAACTCGGATATCACCTATCGGCTCTATGACTATAATCGGGTCGGTAATGACGGAAAGAAGAGACCTCTCCATCTCGACAAAGCATTACGGGTGATGGATTTCGAGACGAAAGACAATGCCGTTATCTCTCATCCTGAACCGGTGAAGGACGGGGCAGCGAACATCAGCCGTAATCCGTATTTCACAGCGAATATCTTGTGTCTCACACAAG
>DEIW01000167.1 GCA_002352705.1 Bacteroidales bacterium UBA2764
TTTGGTGCGCGCCACCGTGATATGTCTGTCCTCCAGCGGCTGGCGCATCACCTCCAATACTGAACGCTTGTATTCCGGCAGTTCGTCCAGAAAAAGCACACCGTTATGCGCCAGACTGATCTCACCCGGATGAGGGTTCATGCCTCCTCCTACCAGCGCCACATCTGTGATTGTATGGTGCGGACTACGGAAGGGACGCTGCACGATAAGCGCGCCGCCGGCACCTTTCTTCTTATTCGTCAGACCCGCTATAGAATGTATTTTTGTGGTCTCCAGAGCCTCTTCGAGCGTCAGCGGAGGCAGGATAGAAGGGATACGTTTTGCAATCATGCTCTTCCCTGCGCCCGGAGGACCTACCATTATCATATTATGTCCGCCGGCAGCCGCTATCTCCACTGCTCTGCGCACTTTGAATTGGCCTCTTACATCCGCAAAATCAAGATCGGAGGGAAATGCCTGTTCGGCAAATAGCGTTTGCGTATCTACCTTTACCGGCTCAAATTTATCCTCCGGATTCAATTCGTCTTTCGGTTCGCCGTTCAGGAAATGCACCACTTCCATCAGGTCCTTCAGTCCATATACTTCCAATCCTTCTACCACCGCTGCTTCTTCCGCATTCGCCTCCGGCAGAATCAATCCTTTGAAACCGGCTTTGCGCGCACAGAGTGCGATGGGTAATGCACCGCGAATGGGCTGCAATGAACCATCTAACGACAGTTCGCCCATGATCATATAATGCTCCAACTCCTTCATCTTGACCTTCTCGCCTCCGGCTAACATTCCGATGGCAAGCGGCAAGTCGAATGCCGACCCCTCTTTCTTGATATCCGCCGGAGCCATGTTGATTGTGAAAGCGCGACGCAGGTTCTCCATCCCGTTCACCGTCAGCGCGGCTACGATTCGCTCATGCGACTCTTTCACCGACGTGTCCGGTAACCCCACCAACGTGAAATCGAAGCCCGGCACCGCGTGAACCTCTATCGTCACCGGCACGGCATCAATCCCTACAGGAGCTGCACTATAAATCTTGATCAGCATATTGACGTAGTTTCAGATGTTTTTTCATTCATTATACCTTCTCTCTATCTCCTCCCAGTTGATGATCTGCCATAGAGCATGAAGATGAGCAGCACGGCGGTTGCGATAATCGATATAATACGCATGTTCCCATACATCCATTGTCAACAGCGGTTTCAATCCTTTGGTGATTGGATTGCCGGCATTGGGTTCCTGCGTGATAACCAGTTTCCCTTCTTTGTCTGCAGCCAGCCATACCCATCCGGATCCGAACAGAGTCACGCCTTTCTGCTCAAACTCTGTCTGGAAAGCCTCCAACGAACCGAAATCACGGATGATAGCGTCAGCCAATCGTCCCGTCGGCTCATTGCCTTCGGCTTTCAACTTTTGACTTTCGAACGGTTTGAACTGTGTAAAATAGAGATTATGGTTCAGTATCTGCCCTGCGTTATTGAATATGCCTCCTTGTGCTTTCGCCACGATCTCCTCCAGCGCCATCCCATCGTACTCTGTTCCAGCAACAAGTTTGTTGAGGTTATCCACATAGCCTTGCAGATGCTTGCCATAATGATATTCGATAGTTTCTTTACTTATCACCGGCTCCAGTGCCTCCGGCGCATACGGCAAACTAATCAGCGTAAAAAGAAGTGGTAACATAATATTATAAATTTAAACGTTTATTCAATCCATCATTGTCTTTCGTCTTTGAGCGGCTCTGCCACAGTCTTTCGACTTTGAGCGTAGCGGTCTTTCTACTTTTCTCCCATCATTCCTGCAAGGATCTCAATGATTCTTTCAGCAGCATGCCCGTCCCATAATTCCGGAATAGCACCTTTCTTCCATTGACCTGCAAATAGTTTGTCCAGAGCCGGTTTGATGGCAGCAGGATTGGTGCCTATCAACTCGTTTGTTCCCACCGTACACGTCTCCGGTCGTTCGGTATTGTCACGCAGTGTGATACAGGGCACACCCATCACCGTTGTTTCTTCCGTAATGCCGCCAGAATCAGTTACTACGGCTTTAGCGCGCTCAACCAGATAATTGAACTCCAGATAACCCATCGGCTCTACGATATGCAAATTCGGGAAACGTTTTACCAACTGCGCCTCGTCACCCCAGAGGTTATAGAAGATCTTTGCGGTCCGCGGGTGAATCGGGAACACAATCGGCAAGTTGCGCACATTCGTGATTATCTGCTCCATCAGGGCCTTCAGGTGCGCCTCTTCATCTACGTTAGCCGGGCGGTGCATGGTCATCACAATATACTCTTTCTCCTTCAGCCCCAGTTCATCCCATACCTGTGGTTTGCGGAATCGGGCACGGTTTGCCAACAGCGTATCTATCATCACATTCCCTACATGCCATACTTTTTGTGGCACGCGCTCATACGCGTACTTATCCTCAGGCAATTTCTCGCTTTCGACTTTCGACTTTTGACTTTCTACTAATTCAGCACCTTGCCGTACAAGATTTCGGTTTGCCACATCGCTGGTTGTGAACATATAATCTGCAAGGCTATCTGTCACCATACGGTTAATCTCTTCCGGCATAGTCAGGTCCCAGGAACGGATGCCGGCCTCCACATGACAAACCTTGGTATTCAGTTTCTTTGCCACGATAGAACAAGCCATTGTGCTCGTCACATCGCCTACCACAAGTACTACGTCTGTCGGATGCGCCATCAGGTCTTTCTCAAACTCTACCATGATATGTGCCGTCTGCTCTGCTTGCGTACCACCGCCACAACCTAAGTTCACATCCGGAGCAGGTATACCCAATTCCTCGAAGAACGTGTCGCTCATGTTCTTGTCATAATGCTGTCCGGTATGCACCAGTCGATACTCTATTCCATTCTCCCTTCCTTTTAGGGAAGGGTTGGGGTTAGGCTGTTTATTCCACTTCTCAATCGCTTTAATCAGCGGTGCGATTTTCATAAAATTGGGCCTCGCCCCTGCAATCAATGTTATATGCATAGATATCAATGTTTTCTATAATTTCGCATCACGCGGGTTGCCAAAACCTTTGCGAGTGCAAAGGTACAAAAAATAAATGACATATGCAAACGCATATGCCATTTTTAATAAAATATCCTCATTTTTGTCTTTTGGATCGACTTTGGTGCATTTACTCCATTACAAATTAACCACATCAGAAATTATTAGTGATATTCAATCTGCTATCATTTTGATACTGCGCCGCGCGAGTAATCCATTCCTGCTGCTCATCTTTATACACCGTCGTATTTTCCATCTGAATATGTTGCAAGAATAACTGCTTTTGCGGATTAGATTTCAAATATTGCTCAAAATGCGCTGAAAATTCTGTTTCATTTGCATAGAATCTTCTTGCTTTGGTTATTATATCGCTTTCCTTTCCTCTCTCGTGTCTCGTCAGCATACAATTTCCTGACATATACGTCAAAAAGGATGGTGCATCTATGATATACACTCCATTACGATCACAACCGGTATATGTCGGATAATTAGTCAGCACGAACGGTATAATCCGCTTCTGAGAATAGTCACCGATTTCTTTGAAATACTCGGGATGCTGTTTTACAAATTCCGCTTTCCTGGCCGCCTGTTCCGCTCCTTCTTGTAGTCGTTTCCACGCATCATGGTAATTGATTGACTCCATCGGGTATTGAATACATTTGGCTTCGGCTACCAGCACTACGTCTTTTATACTCACCAACACATCAATTTCTTCGCATTCTCCTTTGACTCCGTATTTGCGTGCCGGCATACATTTCATCTCATAGGGGCATTGGGAATGGAGCAACTGCTCATAGATATATTTCTCAAATAGAATACCTCTCTCTGCTAAAGATATGCCCCCTCGGTGTAGAATCTGGTCTATTGTAAAATAGGACGAAGTATACAAAATCGGATAAAACGGAAGTAACTCATAATCGCCAATTGGATATATCGGTGTGCTCCATATATTATTGGATTTGTCCCATACTGCCTCAAACAACTCAATGCACTGTTTAATCGTATTGCGTTTGAGAGTAATCATTTTAGATATATAGTCCCATAAATCCTTTTTAAGAATTTTGCAGGGTATTACGGCGAAGTCCGAACTGGTATATACCTTGTCGGCAAAATGTCCATTATCTAATATAAATTGCACAATATACTGAATAGTGCCTAAAACAACAAGTGTATCATCAATTGTTACGTTTTCAAGTTTGGGAAGAACTTGATGCATATCCAAAAACGCGTAATAGGCGCGGATTGATACATCCCATTCCTTCAGTATTTCATCGTGGAGACTTTTTCTACCCTGACCAAACGAGAGTTGGATGCAACCATCATGAATTGTGCATGCCTTGATCCTGAATGCTGTTAAGTATGGGAAAAAACATGAATGTTCCGTGTTCGGCATTAACTTACTATACAAAGTCATACGACGATGGGCAAATACTAAATCACCAGCTTTTATCAATCTCTGCTTCGCTTCGTCATCATAGGTTATCGAAATAATTTGTCGACCATTTTTTATTGTTCGGTTGAGGCGTCCTCCCTCATACAAACAATCATTGTATAGATTTTTGAATAGAAAACCCACATTAGCCACTTTTTCTATATAGAGAAACCGGCTGATAAACTCATCAGGATTCGCATTCCCTTTTTCAGTATCTCGTTTCCCTAAAAAATATCGGAAATAGTTTAATATCAAGCATGTAAAATCGGTTTGTATCTCCATGTTCCCGCGAATCGGAAGAGCGGAGAGATGTTTGTCGTCTGGTTCGATTCGAAACTCCGATAATTCGGAAATGGAACAGCATTCATCCTTATTCATCTTGCTGATATTCGCCTTGGATTTTTGAATAACGATATGGAGATTTCTATTTATTATGCCGATTACGTACTCGCATAATTTCTCTACTGGCATATTAAGAGACGGGAGCATAGCACCTATGCGCCTGTACATCTCTTTATTCACATCACTCAAAAAAACCGAAGCACCGAGGAAATTAGAAAGAGCCTCTGCATCATCCGAAGTCAATGGTGTAGCCGATTGGTCTATTTCCTTTAACGCATCATTTAATGCTGAAATATCAAATTTATCAGATGTTGGTATATATTCTTTCTTATCCGGATGCCGAGCAATATACTCCTTATACGCGCTATAAAAGGTCATTGCATCCATTGCTTAAATATCTTCTCTTACCCTTAAACTCGTCATTAATTCTTGCATAAAATGTTCATTCATTTCCTGCTCACTTATGGTTCTATCATCCCAATCAAAATCCGGTACATCATCCAAAATACGATCTTCTTCCGCGTCTATCCTTTGCAAAAATTCATCTTTCGGAAACTTTTCTTCCGGAAGAATCTCTGCAAACCTTTCTACGATATTAG
>DEIW01000178.1:0-3939 GCA_002352705.1 Bacteroidales bacterium UBA2764
TTTGTTGGCTTGGATGTTTTCATTTCTTCCGAATGTTTCAATGATTGATTTAACTATTGGTGCTTCATCACGGTACACATTGCCGTACTTCATCTTATGGTAGAAAGTGGAGTACGCCCAACCGGTTGCCTTGCAAATTTCATCTCTAAACTGCGTTTTCCACTTATTTTTGCGCAGTTCGACATAAAAAATGCGAAAATTTTCAATTTTTTCCGGTAAAAATTTGCTCATGTCAAAAATATTTACTAATTTTGCAGCAAAATTACAACAAAAATTTCATATATGCAAATATACGAGCGAAAAAACGCACATATAAATGCACATTTTTTAGACGGAATTTTTGTAATATCGAAGATATTAAACTGAAAATTGAAAAAGCAATGTTTGACGGTCAAATTGTCAAAAACTTGCTCAAAGAGAGTGGAAGACCCACGGCAGATCTGAGTGAACTGCTATATGGCAACCGGAAGCGTTCCGTGTCAAATCTCTTGGGTGAGAAGTCTAATCCAACTGCGCACACGTTGGAGCAGATGTCAAAGTTCTTTGGTGTTCCCATTGATTACTTCTTCAGGGATGAGGAGGAGCAGAAACTTACCGAGAGCACACCGGTAACAGTGTACATGCGTACCATCATCGATACACAAAAGAAGCTCATCCAAGAACAGGAGGAGCGCATCAAGAACTTAGAAAAGATAGTGGCTTTAAGAGAGGAAGAAATGACCCTCTACAAAAGCAAGTAGCGAGTGCACCGAGCACGCGGAACTCGTTGGCAAAAATGTGCGAAAAAAGTTGCTCACAGTGGTGGGCTAACTAACTGAAATAAAGACAATTACCTATGGGAAAAAGTTGTCTCATTTTATGTAAAAAAGTGTCCCAAAAATGTCCCAAAACAGGCAAAAATTGATATTAAACTGAATTGTTAAACGGCTGATATTCAGCAAGTTACGAAAACGGATTTGAGGTTCCGAGTGTCGTGGGTTCGAGCCCCACTCTCCACCCCCAGACATCCTTCGGGATGTCTTTTTTTTGTATAGCGGCTTGTACCTTGCGGTACGTATTATCGGTTATTCCGTCCGTTTCAGTAAGCAAGCTTCCTATACGCCCGCACTACCCGATAAATCCTATTATTTTAAATTCTTAAAGAGGTTCCGAGTGCCGCTATTCTTACACACAATTCTTTCCTATTTCGTACCACTCAAGATACCATTTTCTTTATCCTCGTTGTTGATCCGTTGATATCCGCGTGTCGAGGCTCTCGACCCGAAGTCAAGATTAACATTGAAATTGAGCATCAGCACTTGGCGATAGTTCTGCATAACGGCAGTATTGGAAGTCTGGGCAAGGGAAGACAAGTCCTTCTTGACGGTTGTTGATCCGTGCGGAGAGAACGGATTAACCATCATAATACCGAAGCCGAAATGCTCCGAATTATAATTGATACCTATATCGTGCGTCAACTCGCCGAGGGTCAGCGTTTCGCCCCATAAGTTATGCTGCGCCGTGACTACATCGGCAAAGAACCGCCATCCTCTCAGCAGATAGAAAATGCCACCACGCACACCGTAATTGACATGCTCATGGTGGTAGTTGTTGCCCTGACTGACCATGTATTTGACAAACGGCGTGACATTGAACATCAGTTTGTTATCAAGCAGTTTAACTTGCACACTCGGCGAGACATTCAATTTATGATAGCCGCGCTGATTGTCATACATACGGATGGCATAAGGCGACCCGTCTATGATTTCCTCAAAGGTCTCTTCCATAATAGGCTTATGGTCGTAACTGTAGTTTGCCCAAAGGTTGAGATTGACATGCTTGGACTGCCACGAGAGTTCCATCTCATTCGATACGTACATGACGGATTTCAGGTTGGGGTTGCCTCGCCGCATTTGGTACTTGTCAATCTGCTGCGTGATATCAGACAGCTGCGACAAAGAGGGTTGATAGCCGGACACATAGCCTTTGTATTTCCAGAACCAACCTTTTCCGAAGTCGTAACTCATGGTCAACTGCGGGCGTGCAATCCAAGTGCTTTGTTTCTGTCCGGCTTGGTTAATGAGGGTGTGCATGGCTCCGATACCTACCACATACGAAAATTTATCTACACGGTGGCGCATTTCGGCAAACGCGTATGTCTCTCCGGTGGTCATGTTTACGGTCGCTTCGGTGCTGCCTAAATACGTATTCTTCACCCACTGTTGGTTATGCCGTGCACCTACGGTTAGCATGATATTTTCCCATTCCTTTTCATAGATAGCTTCGCCGATAAGCGACCACTTGTCTCCTCTCACGGACGAAAGTACATCGGTTGTGTCGGTTGAGGCGGAGCCGAATAGCGGCGTTTGCTGAAATCGGCGGTCGCTGTGCGTGTTGATGTATGTACCGACTACGTCAAAATACAAGTGCTGCTTGTGAGGTAGGTTGTGCTGATAATAGATGTCCAATGAGGGCGACTGACTGCTGCTTTTGTCGTGATCGTGTATCTCAAATGAATCCGTCGGCTGATACAAACGGCTGTCACGGTCAGATGACCCGTAAGGCGAATATGCCATGTTGTCACGCAAACGAATATTCAGCATATTCTTGTCACCGTTTGTCCAGTTGTAATTCAGTGACACATTAACAGGATAAGTCTTGTAACGCGTCGGTTCTCCTACTTCGTTGTTCTCTACCTTGCCTGTCGAAAAATGGTAGGTCTCATTATTGGTGCGCGTCCAATAAATGTCATACGGCGCATAAGTGGCGACTGCTTGTAAAGACGATTTGTTGAAATGCACTTTGCCAGCCAGGTAGTAATTACCTATTCCGGGCAGGGTCAGGCCGTTTGTACCTGCAAGCATAAGACTGCCTCCGGTGTCGCGGTGCTTGACGATATAATCTACCACAGCCGCCGCGCCGTTGTATCGCACGCCCGGTTGGTCGTGGTACTCCACGCGGATAATATCTTTCGGATTGATGGCTTTTACATCTGCCGTGCTTGCCTCTACACCGTTGATGCGTAACTGTACATTCTCGTCAGAAAGTGTTTTGACGGAATTGTCAATAGGACTGATCACGATGCGCGGAATTTGCAAGTTCTGTAGCAGGGAAACGCCATCTGAGGAAGCCTGCATCTGCTCTTTTGATGGCAGAAGGATTTGCCGATCTACTTTCTGAATAATGGCTTGGCTTTCAACGACTACCTCACCCAGTTCCATTGCTCCTTCTTGCATGAGGATGTCGCCGATGTGGGTGTTTTCGTTTACGGTTAAAGCCATGCGGATGGTTTCATAACCGATATAGGAAAGTTCCAAGATGTAATCACCATTTCCGGCATCAATGGTGAATTTACCGTTGCTGTCGGTGGTGGTACCTGCTATCTGCGCCGTGTCCTGCATCAGCAAAACAGTTGCACCGATGATGGCAGACTTATCGTTAGCGTCCTTGATACGACCGGATATTTTGGCATTGTTCGCCGTTGCGGTCATTGCTGAACAGAGCATCGCCACGAAAAGTATAGAGTGTTTCATTGTTTGTCTGGATTTTGTTGGGTAAATGGCATAGAGCAACCGTTCTACATACTATGGTATGAAGAAATTTGGTGAAAAACTTTGATAGCCGCAGAACGGTCGCTACAAAGCCTTTATGGAATAGAACAGATTATTTGTCTTTGAGCATCAGTACTACCGAGCAATCTTCCTCACGGGTATTGCAGATGATAAACTCCGTATCGGAAGATAGAAATATCGCATCATCGTTACCGTTGGAGTGCGACTCCATAAGGATTTCATAGCCTTTCTCTTTTGATAACTTTTGAATGTCTTTGGAGAGTTGTTGCTTCTTGTCTCCTTTGGCGGTGATGATAATCATTCGGTTGAATTTAGCGAACTTCTCAAGGTCAGTGCCTTTGGTGTCTATGCTGTCAAAAACGACTTGTCCTGCCGTTGCCAAAGACAA
>DEIW01000178.1:3979-4678 GCA_002352705.1 Bacteroidales bacterium UBA2764
ATGGCTTTGTTGATGCAAACATACTCCACGCCTTCCATCTTGGCGTATTTCTCAAATACTTTATTCTGTGCTTGTGCAGCGATGCCGCAAAGGGCGATGACTGCTACTAAAAGAATTCGTTTCATCATAAATGTATAGTTTTAATAGTTGATATATCGAGTTGCTTTTTGAATGGTTTTATTCATTTCGTTTACTTGCTCCGTTGCCATATTAGCAGATTGCCGGAACGGTGCTAATGAACGGTTGATGATGTCATTGGCATATAGGATTTCCCGAGCAGCTTCTTCTGGTGTGCTACACGTGTCGCGGAAAGGGTCAGTCGCTAATGTCCGCTGCTGATGCATGAACATGCCGCCACCTATCGCGAGAAGAATAGCCACCGTTGCTGCGACTCGATACCACATCTTCGGAGGTGTTTTTAGACGGTAAATGATTCCTTTGTTTTGCTTCTCCTCAGACAGAACCGGCTTTTTCTCCGTTTGTCCGAGATTGTTCACAAAAGCGGTTATTTCTTCGGCAATGTCAGTCGGCATTTCTTGGTCGGAGATCTGCGCAAGCATAAGGAATAGTTGCTTGTCTTCTTGCAACTCTTCCGGCACATCCTCACGATGGAAGAAATCAGCCAGCAGCCTTTCTTCTTCCGGTGTCGTTTGCCCCTCATAGAAACGAGCGAGTAACGATTTGATTTGTTCTATGTTC
>DEIW01000178.1:4742-9974 GCA_002352705.1 Bacteroidales bacterium UBA2764
TTCATATCGTATGTCATAGTTTTGCAGTCAGTTCTTTTAATGTTTTTCTTGCTCTCGATAGCAAGGTGTAAATGTTTTCGCGACTGAAATGAGTCAGTTCTTGTATCTGTTCGATTTCCAGTCCGTCAATGGTGCGTAACCGAATTATGATTTGTTGGTCGCTCGGCAGTTTGTCAATCAGTTGTATTACTGCGTTGAGGTCACTTGCCGCTTCAATCTGATTTTCGGTGTTGTGGTCTAAAAGCGTCTCAAGGGTTTCGTCATCTGCTTGTGCACTTCTGGACTTGAGACGGTCAAGGCAGTTGTTTCGCACCATCGTTAAAACAAACGGAAGTGGTGGTTTGTCGGGTTCTATCGTGTCCCGTTTGATCCATAACTCGGAGTACACATCTTGCACGCAGTCTCGCGCCTCGTCACGGTTACGGAGCAAGTTGTATGCAAGTGCATACATCTTTCCGCTGAACGGCAAATATATTTGCGTGAACTGCTCGTGCGTCATAGAAACTTAGGACTACTTGTGCGCCTTGTACGTTTTTTATTGATTTTAGTTTTGTTATTGTATTATTTTGCCCTCAAATCATGTGCCATTTGCCACCATTTGTAGAGCCTCTCTATATGTAATACGATTTTCCCGCCCAAATCTTACAACCGCACTTCATTTTTTTCCGAAAAACTGCACAAAGGTACAAAATTTTTGAAAGATATGCAAGTCTCCCGTCTAATTTATACTATTTCTGCCAAATTCCCAAACAGACCCCCGCCATCTTCCCAAACAAAGATGTGCCAAACTGCCGAACATAATTGCGCCAAATTACCGAGCGAATTTGCGCCAAATTACCGATTAAAATTATAAAAAAATCGCTCTTACTATTGCATATATCAAGAAAAAGCAGTATCTTTGCAGCAAATTTTGAGACCAAAAATCTCGTCAAATTCTCGTCAACAAGTGCCAAAAATGGCCTGAAATGATAATAAACTGAATTTACAAACCGTTCTTAATCAACGAGTTACAAATTAGACTCTAATTTCAGAGTCTTTAGCAAAACCTTTTGTTCGTCCGTAATACGATAACTCTCAATAGCTTTTTGAATTGACTTATTGTGCGTCCAGGGATGCAAGCGATGTTGCTCTATATAAGGCAGCGTGGCATCCCATTGTTTGGCAAGAGCCGTAGCAAAGAACCATGCCTGCATCATGCGGATGTAGTACTCGTCGGACTTGATCGATGCCACCCATTCCAAGTGCTCCGGTCGGAAAGCCTCGTCCAAAAAGTAGCGCATTAGCGTCCCGATGCCAAAGCGTTTCGTATAGGTGTGCTTGCTCCTCATCCACTTGCGAATGAGCGGTAACAGCTCTGTTGTATTCTTCTTAAAGCAACAAGGTGATAGTTGGTCGCAAGTAGCCCAATTATCCACATACGGCAGGAACTGCTCCAGATTAGCGATACAAGTGTTGAAGTCCTTCTCTTCCGACAAGATGAACGCGTGCAGTTGGTTCTCGTCAAAATAGCGATGTGGCAAACTTTGCAAGAACTCTTGCGCAACAGGAGTCTTGCAGATTTGCTTCGCCATTTTGCGCAAGTCCGGCGTCCGTACACCAATCACCGTCTCGCGTTTGACAGTCGGCAGTAACTTGCTTTGGAAGTCAGCATACGCCTTGTCTTGCAAAGCAAAGAGTTTAGTCTCGATATACGCAGATCCATCCAGCCGCATGATCTTCACAAGACGGTCGTCGCCAAGGTAAAGATGGCTGCACAGATTGAATGCGCCTGTATCGCGGAAGCCGCATTTGTGCATCACACGTTCGGAGGCTGGATTATCTACAAAGCAGTCACACCATAGCACCTCGAAATGCTGCTCTTGGAAACAGTAGTCAATCATCAGCCGCAACGACTCCGAACATATACCTTGGTTCCAATAAGGTTTGGCGACCCAATAACCGACCTCTGCATCATGTTCACCGATAGTTATGTTGCTTTCTCCATACAGATAATAGCCCATACAACCAATGGCTTCGCCGGTCTGCTTGAGTTCAATCGCCCATGTATGATCATTGTGAAAGATTGTCCGGATTATCTCCAGACTTTCTTCCACGCTCTTGTGCGGAGGCCATCCGGCACGAGGTCCCACATTCGGATCAGAAGCATATTTGAATAACGCTTCTGCATCACTCTCCCGCCATGGGCGCAATATGATTCTATCGGTTTCCATGCTTATATTCTCGTCATGTGGTAGCCCATGCGCTTGAGTTGAATAGCCGCGCCGAAGAGGTACAACTGATGCAAGCATGCGACGTAGGCAAGGAATGCCTCTTTTGTGCCTGGTTCGATGTCCTGATGCATCAACGTGTTATGCACCCGTGAAGCACATTCGCTGACGAGTTCTTCGGTCGCGTCAAATTCCTTACCTTTGAGTTTGAGCACGTCTCGGCGGATATACTCGTCCATCGCGTCATAGCCGCGTTTGTCACGCAGATAGACATACAGGTCGTCTTTCGCAGAATAGTACTGCCAATCGTCATCCCACTTCTTCGCCAACGCCATGCCGATAAACATCATCCACCCGAGCGATGCAAGGGGATAGTTTTGAAACTCACGCACTCCGTCAGGGATATACGCATTAGCAATCGTCTCCCATTTACCCTCCACATCCGCGCATTCCGGCAGACGCTCGTCTATTTCGTTCACACTCAGCAAATACTGATGCAAGTCGTTATGTATCTGTTCTTCAAATTTATCCATTTATGTCTTTAGTTATCCTTAAGTCGCACGTCGGATGGTACGATGCATACTATATCAAATCGCTTACTTCTAATGGTACATATTCTATCAGGTCTTGCGGCGTGAGGCGGAGCTGCATACCACGCTGACCCGCAGAGACATATATCTTCTTATGCAGCAGACACGTCTCGTCGATGTACGACGGAAACGGTCTTTTCATCCCTATAGGACAACAGCCGCCACGGATGTAGCCGGTAAGCGGTAGCAGTTCCTTCTGCGGAATGGGTTTGCACGACTTATTGCCGCTGGCACGAGCCGCTTTCTTCAAGTCCACCTCACATGCTCCGGGCACTACACATACAAAATGCTTGGTCTTGTCGCCTTCTAGCACAATAGTCTTGAAGACGGCATCCACATCTTCGCCTAACTGTTCCGCCACATGCGTAGCACTCAAGTCGGACTCATCCACCTCGTACTCAATCAACTCATATGCGATCCCAGCGGCATCCAGCAGCCGACATACATTCGTTTTCTGCATCTTTTGAGCCATTATCTGATTTCCTCCAATGCACCGGTAACGGAGTCGATAATGAAGCCGCGGACGGTGATGTCCTTCGGAATGAGCGGATGATTTTGGATGGTCTTGACCGTCTTGCGGACGGATGTCTCGGTGTCGCGGAAGCCTTCGAGCCAGTGGTTGAGGTCAATGCCGCACTCACGAATCACATCAAGTGTCTCATCTTTGATGCCGCGCGCTTTCATAACGTGGTGGAAATGACTGTAACTCATGTGACACGCTCCACATTGGCTGTGTGCCACTACCATAATCTCCTCTACGCCCAGTTCGTAAATCGCTACTATCAGACTGCGCATCGCCGAGTCAAATGGCGAGAGAATCAGTCCGCCGGCATTCTTAATAATCTTCGCATCGCCGTTCTTGAGTCCGAGAGCAGCCGGAAGCAACTCCGTAAGACGCGTGTCCATGCAGGTCAGAACCGCCAGTTTCTTGTCGGGGTACTTGTCGGTAATGAACGGCTCGTAGCCTTTCCGCTCTACAAATGAGCGGTTGTAATCAATAATCTGGTTAATCATATCAGTTCTTTTAACTTATCCATTTTATTTTAAAAGTTATATCAAATCTAATCCGGCTGCTGACCGTCATGGGCTTGCCATGCGCAGGCGGTAATTTGCATACACTATTAAGTTAATACATATAACACTATATTTTGTTATTCCGCGAATATATGCGTGCAATGATGGCGCCGCTGATATTATGCCAGACGCTGAATACTGCGCCCGGAATGGTGGCTAATGGAAAAGCGGCAAAATGCATCACAGCCAGCGAGGTCGCCAAACCGGAGTTCTGCATACCGACTTCTATACTGAGTGCCACACTCTTGGGCCGTTGCAGACGCAACAGGCGTCCGACCAGATAGCCTATGCCGAGTCCGAGCAGGTTGTGGAGCATCACTACGAGCACCACAAGAAAACCTGCACTCAAAAGCCGGTCGGCATTGTGTGACACAACAATGCCTACGGTAAGTGCTACGGCGAGTGACGAGAACGCCGGCAGGTAAGGCGTAACGCGTTGTGTGATTTTAGGGACGAAGCGTTGGCATAACAGCCCGCAGACGATGGGAAGAATAACTATATATACGATACTCAATAGCATTCCTGATGCATGCACATCGACCATCGTGCCTGCCAATAGCCAGACGAGGAGCGGCGTCAATAGCGGTGCCAGCAAGGTAGATGCAGCAGTCATGCCCACAGAAAGAGCAAGGTCGCCTTTCGCCAGATAGGTGATCACATTCGATGCGGTTCCTCCGGGACAGCAGCCTACGAGGATCACACCTATCGCCAGTTCTTGCGGAAGAGAGAAGACCCGTGTCAGTCCCCATGCCAGAAACGGCATGACGGTAAACTGCGTGAGACAACCGATGAGGATATCTTTCGGACGGCTCAGTACAATTCGCAAGTCCTGCGCCGTGAGTGTCAATCCCATACCGAACATGATGATACCTAACATTGGATTGATGACCCATGTGCCTATCCACGCGAGTGAAGAAGGCACAATGAGACTTATTGCTGCTACCAACAGCACTATCGCCCCCATCCATTTGGCTATAAAATCACATATTCGTTTCATTCTCTTACTGCGCAATCATTTATTATTTATGTAAACCGGTGTAACTCATAGTGTCATAGCAACTCCGTTAATGTATCTTCACGAACGATCTTCGGGGCACTCTTGCCGGCGAGAACCAGTATTTTCTTCCCGTCGCGATAGATATGCAACTGCCGTGAACGTACAACCGCCGCGAGCGTCGGGTCGTTCTCAATCTGCTCACGGATTGCGCGATACTCGCCGTCCTCCGCGAACAACTTCCGTTGCAGATGACTGCACATATTCGTAGTGTCTATTGTCATTGTTCTTCGTTCTTATTTATAGATGTTTTGTGTTAATAGATTCGTGTTTATATATTCCCATCCATATATAAGTCAAAAAAGTG
>DEIW01000147.1 GCA_002352705.1 Bacteroidales bacterium UBA2764
CAGGGCAATGCCGTTGCCCGCTCCTTATATTACGCCGCGAGCCAGCCGTAGCCTTGAACCGCCATGTCGATGAAATGATTCAGCAGGAGCGTGGTCTTGTCGTCAAAGGCGGGTTTGTCGTAGCTCTCCGGCAGATCCTCGTTCAAAGAGGTCTTGATCAATGCAACCACTTTCTGTTTGGTCTGTCCATCGTATTTGTCGCCCTCCGAGGACAGGTGCATCTTGCCATAGAACTGATATCCCAACCGACACAGATGTACCATAGCCGCCATCTGCACTCGCGTCGCTTCGTCGAATGTTCTACTCATAGTTGTATTCGATTCTATTAGAATTATATTGCTTGTCCGAATTCACGTTTGGTCTCTTCGCTATCACGACCGGAAACGGCTTTGCCCATCGCTTTCTCGATGCAATTGAGAATACGCGTTGCGCGGTCGGTAACGTATGGGAAGAAATCATCGCTACGGAGAAGTATTGGATTAACCATGTGTGATTCCAATGCGGCATCTATCTGCGGGTCTGACAGCCCCTTGTTAGCCATGGTCTTGATATAATCGCTCGGCAAACGGCCACCAATAGAGCGGTTGGTGCTTGCGTAGATAGGTGTCTTGTTGATAACCGAGTTCCATTTGTTGGCAGGGAAACCGGCATTCTGACATTGGATCTCCGGGTAGATATGGTGGATATCCGTTTTCTCATCCAGATAAGAAGCGACATCCATCTTTTGACCGGTCATAAAATCTAATGGGGACTCTTTAAGGATGAGTGCCATCACGCCTTTGTATGCCGCACTATTACGTGTGGTTAGCGATAAGAGACGGATGGCATTGAAGGACGAACGTTGAACGGTATCAGGCTCATTCCCGCCGGATATCCATGAGAGAACACCCGCTACGTCTGTAGCAAAACGCGTCTCATTGGCTCCGCCGTATAACTCGCCAAATACACCACACCAGAACCAATGAGCCAGTTTATCTTTGGCATTCGGCATGTTCAGTATCTTGCTATGCGTTTCGTCAAAGGCAAAGATGGCAGCCAGTGGGATGAGTTGAGTTTCGTATGGCAAATCGCGAGTAGCGTATATACCGAGGTGGACTACAAAGTTATTAGCCATCTTGAAGCCGTTGACAAGCGCGTCTCGGTTGGCTGCATAATCTTTGAGAACCATTTTCAGTATATCGCGTTTCTTACAGGTGACAGCAGAACCGGCAGTCAGGTTCTTTTGATACGATACCAGCAGAGACATCGCCATTAAGAAATAGTGCGGTTCTATCGTCTTAAGCAAGTTCACTTTGAGCGAAGACTTGAAATCGCTCTGAATATTACTCCAATCTTCACGCAGGTTGAAACCATCGGACGCATAAATAGCCGTTACCAATTCAAAGACTGTAAGCGGCACACCTCCGGTATTGACGTTTTCAAAGATTTGGCAAACAGCTTCTTTGGATGTGTCCTTAGTCAGTTGGATTACAGGAATCTTGTATGACTGCAATGGCGTGATGACTTTTTGCAGGAACTCCGTATAGAGCTTAACCGCTACAGGATCATAGTTGTGGAATTGATAGTATTGGGTCATCCAGTTTCCGACCTCTACCGGATCATAGAGAATGTTAACCGGATAGTAGAAGTTCTCAAATTCTTTTTGACGATCGCTGAGGTCGAGCGTAATCGTACGACCTATGTCTTCTTTCAGTTTTTTATCCGCCGGAATAGATAACAGGCAATCCAGGACATCCGTATCATCTTTGACGATTTCCTGCATATTGATATAATAGTAGCGTTCTATTTCTTTGTCGCGACTCGTCGGAAGACAGGTCTTAACGGGTTTTCGGCTATAAAGCGCTTGGTACAACGTAGTTAGACGCTGCTGACCATCTAAGATAAGTCCTTCTGGCACAACAGAAGCATTTTTAGCATCAACACCGGTAAAGAGGCGATACTTGAAGTTGATGCTATTGCTGCCATGCTCCAGATTCATGATAGCTCCCATAGGATAGCCGGAAAGAAGGCTCTCCAATAGTTTCATAACACGTGTATCATCCCACACCCAACTACGTTGGAATTCCGGCAATTGCCATGCTCCACTATGAACCTTCTTCAAAAGCTCCGATAGATCTTTATCATTTGATTGTGCTGCCATATCTATTTCTTTATCTTTATTATTCCTTTCTCAATTATTTTCCAAGATACCCAACTGCATCGTAGATGCGTTCTTAGCCGCAAGGGCAACGATTTTTTCTTCTAATGCTTTGACGTCTTGCCAGCTTGCCATAGTTTTGTTATAATGCGTTTATGCGTATTTTGCACGCATGCGCTTGCGTGCACAAAAAATCCGGCTGCAAAGTTACAAAAAATAATTGATATATACAAGTTTTTAGGTAGGAATTTTGCATATGTCGTGTATGCGCGAGAGTGGAAGTCCGTTTTTTAGCCGCAAGGGCACGATAAATTCTTAGCCGCAAGCACGATCAAGGCTGAGCATTATTCACACATTCACACATTCACACAAAATTTTGTGTTCCGATTCTGGTCATAATAAATATATAATATATAATATTATTATATTATTATGGGGATTTTTCAACAGACACAGATGCGTGAATCTGTGAATCTGTGAATCTGTGAACTGTGTATTTCACTCCTATAGCCCCCCCTCTCCGCCCTCTCGGGTCCTGTGCTCGGCAACTCTGTTGTCGAGTCCCCATAATTTTGCATTTTCTTTGATTTTTTTTGCAAAAAAATTTGCAAAAGGCAATTTCTTCATCGTACCTTTGCACCGTCTTTCAGTTGAGAGGCGGTGTTTTGATGCGCATCCAAAACCACCAATCAGCGTATGTTGCGCGTGTCGTACGCTTATGTTAAATCTCGCCCCGCATGGCCTATTTGCATCGACCATACATGGGCGATCAACCCCAAACACACTATGGCTAAGTACCAACCGATCATCATGGTCGATCACTACCACGGTAAGATCTGCGGCCACAGCGACACCTATTTCGCCAAGAAAAAGGGCACGCTCTACACCGGTCGTATCTGCAACCCGCGTGACCTGACCAAGAAACCCTACAAACCTGCGGAGATTGCCACGCACGACAAGTTCCGCCAAGCACGAGCCGCTGTCCTTGCCCTCACACAAGAGCAAATAGCCACTTACCAAACGGCTTTCGAGAAGCAGCTCAAGTCGCCCAAACCCAAGTACGCTTACCTGCAAGGATACATCTTCGCACAAGAGTACGCCAAACTCAACCCGTAACGGTTCAGACCTCACGGGTAGTACCGCGAGCAGCACCATCGGTTCAGACCTCGCGGCTGTTTCCGCGAGCCCCCGCCCCCTCCGGTCCTGTGCTCGGAGCCTTAGGCGCCGAGGGAGCTTCGTCTATTATGCCGGATACTATCCGGCGCAGTATTAACGAACTATAATAAAAAT
>DEIW01000126.1 GCA_002352705.1 Bacteroidales bacterium UBA2764
GGAGATGGTGTTTGCCTATTATCTGGAGAGCGTGATGCTTCATCGTTGGAGCCTGCTGACCGTGGAGGAAGGCGAGAAAATCTTCCGCGGCATGGTAGCCGATATGAAGAAAGGCGTCAAGCTGGACGCGTAGTTTGCGTAGATTACGTAGTTCGCGTAGTTTACGACCAATACGGAAACAACGAAAACAACGAAAAATACAGAAATTTTAGATATGACAACAGGAAAAGTAAAAGGAATCATCGCAAACCTCGTAACGGTGGTAGTCGATGGTCCTGTAGCACAAAACGAAATCTGCTACATCTATGTAGGAGATACCAAACTGATGGCCGAGGTCATCAAAGTGATTGGTGCTAACGTATATGCACAAGTGTTTGAGTCCACTCGTGGTCTCAAAGTGGGCAATAAAGTGGAGTTCACCGGTCACATGCTTGAAGTGACCCTCGGTCCCGGTCTGTTGAGCCGTAACTACGACGGTCTGCAGAACGACCTGGACAAACTGACCGGTATATTCCTCAAACGCGGTGAGTATAACTTCCCTTTGGACGAGGAGAAGAAGTGGGACTTCAAGCCAATCGCCAAAGTGGGCGACAAGGTAGAAGCCGCTGCATGGTTAGGCGAGGTGGATGAGAACCACCAGCCACATAAGATCATGGTGCCGTTTGTTTTCGAAGGCGTCTATACCGTAAAATCCATCAAAGCAGCCGGTCAATATACGATTAATGAAGTGATGGCTGTACTGACGGATGCTGAAGGCGTAGATCATGAAGTAACAATGGTTCAGAAATGGCCGGTTAAGAAAGCCATCTTGGCTTATCGCGAGAAACCGCGTCCATTCAAACTGTTAGAGACAGGCGTTCGTACGATAGATACAGCCAACCCGCTATGTGAGGGAGGAACAGGCTTTATCCCCGGTCCGTTCGGAACCGGCAAGACCGTGCTGCAGCATGCTATTTCCAAGCAGGCCGAGGCTGATATCGTAATCATCGCAGCCTGTGGTGAGCGTGCCAATGAGGTAGTAGAGACCTTTACCGAGTTCCCCGAGTTGGAAGACCCTCATACCGGCCGCAAGCTGATGGAGCGTACCATCATCATCGCTAACACGTCCAATATGCCAGTGGCGAGCCGTGAGGCATCCGTATATACTTCCATGACGATTGCCGAGTACTACCGCTCAATGGGTCTGCGTGTTCTCTTAATGGCCGATTCCACTTCCCGTTGGGCGCAGGCGTTGCGTGAGATGTCCAACCGTCTGGAGGAACTGCCAGGACAGGACGCTTTCCCAATGGACCTTTCTGCCATTATTGGTGCATTCTACGCACGCGCAGGTTACGTGTACCTTAATAATGGTGCTACAGGTTCAGTTACCTTCCTTGGTACAGTATCGCCTGCCGGCGGTAACCTCAAAGAGCCGGTAACCGAGGGTACAAAGAAAGTAGCCCGTTGTTTCTACGCTTTGGAGCAGGCACGTGCTGACCGTAAGCGCTACCCGGCTGTAAACCCGATTGACTCATACTCCAAATATGTAGAATACCCTGAGTTTGAGGAATATATCTCAGGTTTGATCGACAAAGATTGGCTACCGATGGTCAACGATATGAAGACTTATTTGCAGCGAGGCAAAGAGATTCAAGAGCAAATCAACATCCTCGGTGATGACGGTGTACCCGTAGATTACCACGAGGCGTTCTGGAAATCCGAAGTTATTGATTTTGTCATTCTACAGCAGGATGCGTTCGATAAGATAGATGCAGTATGTCCGTTGGAACGTCAGCAGTACATGTTACGCCTGGTAATGGATATCTGCAAGCATGACTACGATTTCGATAATTTCCTGGATGTCATCGACTATTTCAAGCGTGTTATCAACCTTTGTAAACAAATGAACTATTGTGAGTTCCACAGTGCTGAGTTTGAGGACTACCGCAAGAAACTGGACGAACTATTAGCAGAGAAACAAATCGCTGCATAATGGGGAATGTTATCATGAGAAAAACACTATTCATAATTTGTGCTCTCATATATGGCGCGATGGCTTACGCTTCTTCCAACGGGGGTGTACGCCATATGCAACCATTGCGTGTCCCGGTCATCTTGACCAATTATTCTGACGTCAAGTTCAGTAATACGGATTATACTGCCTATAAAAGTTCCATAGAGAAATACTTTAAGGATAATTCGTATGGAAAATATATGCCTGTCTTTGATATCATCGGTCCGGTAACCTTGTCAGGGAGCCGCCGTGACTACGGGGCTAATGATTATGATGGAGAAGACCAAGCGGCAGAAGCAATGGTAGCAGAAGCTTGCAATCTTGCTGAAGATTTGGCGGACTTTACGCAATATGACCAAGACGGAGACGGACATTTGGATGCCGTAGTCATCATCTACGCAGGAGAAGGAGAGCGTTATGATAACAATATGCAGGACGCTGTTTGGGAATTCACCGATAATCTGGAGACTACCCCGGCTATGGATTATCTCGTTGAGTTAGACGGCAAGACAGTAGCTTCCTGCTGCGCTGTTCCAGAATTGCAGAGCAAAACCAAACGCGACGGCATAGGAACCCTTGTTCATGAATTTGCTCATGTCCTGGGTTTACCTAACTTCGGTTCTACAGATGGCTTGACAGTAAAAACTCTCGGCGATTGGGATGTGATGGATCACGGATGTTATAACAATAGCGGCAACACGCCAGCCGCCATGAGCGCATATGAGCGTTTCTATCTGGGATGGGTGGAACCTATACTGTTGGACGGACCGATGAATGTACGTCTGCGTGATTTAAATACATCCGGCGATTGTGCTATAATAACAGCCTCCGGACAAAGTAACCTCAACGGAATAAGTCCGGATCCTACTAAATTCTATATTCTCGAGAATCGTCAGCAAACAGGTTGGGACCAGTATCTGCCCGGTCATGGATTGATGCTCACGTATATCGATTATGTCAAGAATAAATGGGCATCTGACGAGGTGAATAATATAGAACGTCATCCGTGTGTAGACTTGATTGAGGCAGATGGTTCTGCTCCTAAATACCGCACAGACCTACTTACGAATGGTTATTTCGGTAAGCAAGGGGATTTATTTCCGTCCGGCGCGACAGAATATCAGATGTTTAGCAACAAAATGTATTTCTCCTCAGTAAAAGAACAAGGAGGCATTGTGACCTTTGATTTCAATGGAGGAGTAGATAAATGCACCGTAAATTTCTCAATATCGGATACCTATGGCACATGCGCTACAAAGTCTCTCACGGAGAGTAAGAAAGGCGCGGGTGTCAAACTGCCGGCAGTTACCGCAAAAAGCGGATATACATTCCTTGGTTGGGCAACTACCAAGAAAAGCCATGCCGCCGATGCCGGACAACCGGGAGAAATATTTTATCCGATGAGCGATTGTTCCGTCTTTGCCGTAATGCAGGATAATACCAAATACTGGGTGCATTACGATAATCTCAAGGGTGTTGAAATCGGTGACTATATAGGTTTTAATGGTGCGTATATCAAGGTGGCGGATGTCAAAGATATTGCAGTTACATTCGTCAAGAGAGAGGGGTATGCTACTCCTATTGCAGAGACATGTCCAGTACGGGTAGAATGCGGAGGAAAACAACTCCTCAATACCGTGCAATATGAAGCCGACACCATCCTTGTTTCTATTCCTGCTGAAGCTATTAAAAGTGATATACACATTAGTATTACCAATGTGCGCGAACAGACAGAGGCGGGTTGCATCCCGTATAGCCATATTTTCACAGAGGAATGCCGCACAGATACTCATGCGGATCTGAGCGGTTATACTTGGAACGTCTCTATTGCTAATGATAACACCCTCTCATATGACAAGAATAAAGGTGCAGTTTTCGGCTCGAGTAATTATCCTGCCGGAAATGTGAAATTATATACAGAGGAGACGATGGGATGCGGAGTAGCCGAAGTGCGCGTAACGGCATCTGCTAACGGAGACGGAGTGCTCAGCGTATATGTAGCGGGAAGTGAGATCGGAACGGAAGAATTAGATGAAACAACTCGCACCTATACTTTCCTGACGCAGGAACCTACATCCGGAATTGTAGAGATTCGCCTTGCCAATACCATGAAAGCAATGTATCTCAAGCAGATAGAAATAAACTTCAAGAAAATTGAAGAGACGCAAGTAATCGAGGAAGATATAAATTATATATCTTCCGACACATGGCAAAAAGCTCAGAAAATTCTTGTAGGCGGTCAACTTTATATCATCTACAATGAGCATATATACAATATTTTAGGAACAAAAATTAAATAAATACGATAATGGCAAAAGCATTTCAAAAAATCTACACGCAGATTACTGCTATCACTAAAGCAACATGCTCCCTCAAGGCCGAAGGAGTAGGTAACGATGAGTTGGCTACGGTCAATGGCAAATTGGCACAGGTGGTTAAAATCCTCGGTGATGAGGTAACGCTTCAGGTGTTCCAGGGTACCGAAGGTCTTCCGACCAACGCAGAGGTGGTATTCCTCGGCAAGGCTCCATCGCTCAAAGTGAGCGATCAACTCGCCGGACGTTTCTTCAACGCTTATGGAGACCCGATTGATGGTGGACCTGCTATCGAAGGAAAAGAAGTCGAGATCGGTGGTCCTTCCGTGAACCCCGTTCGTCGTAAACAACCATCAGAACTGATCGCTACCGGTATCGCAGGTATCGACCTGAATAACACGCTTGTCTCCGGTCAGAAGATTCCTTTCTTCGCGGATCCGGACCAGCCGTATAACCAAGTGATGGCAAACGTGGCTCTCCGTGCAGAGGCGGATAAGATCATCCTCGGCGGTATGGGTTTGACCAACGATGACTACCTCTATTTCAAGAATGTCTTCACCAATGCCGGTGTGTTAGACCACATTGTTTCGTTTGTCAACACGACCGAGAACCCGCCTGTAGAGCGACTCTTGATCCCGGATATGGCACTTACTGCCGCAGAGTATTTCGCTGTCGAGAAACACGAGAAAGTGCTTGTGCTCCTCACCGACATGACGCTCTACGCCGATGCCTTGGCCATTGTCTCCAACCGTATGGACCAGATTCCGTCGAAGGACTCGATGCCTGGCTCCCTGTACTCCGACCTCGCTAAGATCTACGAGAAGGCGGTTCAGTTCCCGGAGGAAATAGGGGGTGGTTCTATTACCATTATTGCCGTAACAACACTTTCCGGTGGTGACATCACACATGCTATTCCGGATAACACAGGTTACATCACAGAGGGTCAGCTCTATCTCCGTCGTGACTCCGAGATCGGTAAGGTTATCGTCGATCC
>DEIW01000065.1 GCA_002352705.1 Bacteroidales bacterium UBA2764
GAACTGGATGTATCGGTAGGACCCGGACGTGGTTCTGCTGCCGGGTCTGTTGTTGCGTACTGTCTGAAAATCACGGACTTGGACCCTCTGAAATATGATTTGCTGTTTGAGCGTTTCCTGAATCCGGACCGTATTTCCCTACCCGATATTGATACCGATTTTGAGGATTGCGGACGAGGTAAAGTGCTGGATTATGTAAGTCGCAAATACGGAGAGACACACGTAGCGCATATCGTCACGTACGGCAAGATGGCTACCAAATCCGCGTTAGCTGACGTTGGACGCGTACAACAAGTTCCTCTGGCACGAGTGAACGAACTGAAAGGACTTATCCCGGACCGTGATTTCCCGGATAATGTATTGAAAGGGCTGCCAGAGGGCGCAAAGAAGCCGAAAGTCAATCTGCGTAACTGCTATAAATACATAGAGGAATTAAAGCGCGAGTATGAGCAGGGAGATCCGAATATCCGCTCCATGCTGGAATATGCCGCACGATTGGAAGGCACTATCCGTCAAGTAGGTGTACATGCCTGCGGAGTGATTATCGGAGCCGACGACTTGACGAATTTTGCACCTCTGAGTTCCGTAGAAGACAAGAACAGCAAAAAGCGTGTGTTGGTAACCGAATATGACGGCCATGTCGTGGAGTCTGTCGGATTAATCAAGATGGACTTCTTGGGACTGATTACCCTGACGATTATCAAAGAATGTTTGCGGAATATCAAGAGAGCACGCGGTGAGGATGTCGATATCGACCATATTCCTATTGACGACGAGTTGACTTATAAGCTTTTCCAGGAAGGACGTACGGTTGCCGTTTTCCAGTTTGAGTCTGCCGGTATGCAGAAATACCTGCGCGAACTCAAACCTACTGTCATTGGGGACCTCATCGCCATGAATGCCTTGTATCGCCCGGGACCGATGGATTATATTCCTCAGTTCATTCGCCGTAAACAAGGTATTGAACCGGTTACCTATGATATTCCGGTAATGGAGAAATACCTCAAGGATACCTATGGTGTCACCGTCTATCAGGAGCAAGTGATGCTATTAAGCCGTCTGTTGGCTAATTTCACGCGAGGCGAAAGCGACAAGCTGCGTAAGGCGATGGGTAAAAAACAGATGGCGGTTCTGGCGTCTCTGAAAGACAAGTTCATGGACGGCGGTAAGGCTAACGGGCATAATCCGGAAATTCTCGATAAGATATGGCATGACTGGGAGAAGTTTGCCTCATATGCTTTCAACAAGTCGCACGCTGCTTGTTATTCCTGGGTGGCATATCAAACGGGCTATCTCAAGGCGCACTACCCTGCTGAATTCATGGCGGCCAACTTAACCGTTCATAAGGATGATATCAAGGAGGTTTCCAAACTGATGGACGAGTGTAAAGCATTAGGACTGAGTGTCTTGGAACCTGATGTCAATGAATCGGAACTATCCTTTACCGTCAACAACAAAGGCGCTATACGCTTCGGTTTGGGAGGTATCAAGGGCGTCGGAGAAGGTGCTGCCGAATCAATCATCTCCGAGCGGGAGAAAAACGGCAAATATACCGGTATCTTTGATTTCATGGAGCGCGTCAATCTCCAGTCCTGTAATCGTAAGACCATTGAGAATCTGGCACAAGCGGGCGCGTTCGAATGTTTCGAAGATATCTACAGGGAGCAGTTCTTTGGTACCGATGAATACGGAGATACCGGTTTGGATCTGCTGATGAGCTACGGTCAAAAATGGCAGGCGGACAAAGAATCCAATTCCAACTCGCTTTTCGGTGACCTTGACGTGGCGGTTGAGGTAAAACATCCGGATTTACCCCAGGCACAACGATGGGATACTATTGAGCGGCTCAACAAAGAGAAGGACCTGATTGGTATCTACCTCTCCGCCCATCCGTTAGATGAATATGCCTTCGAAGTCAAAGAGTTATGTAATCTGAATGCCGCGCAATTGTCCCAATTCGACAAATGGCGCAGGCCGGACTCGCGTGCTGAAGCCGAGAAAACTATCCGGGCCACACAGATTGAGCAACCGGAAGAGAAACTCCTACTGCCTTCTGAATTCATCGCAACGCATAAAAATCAAGCAAGTATATTCGGCGGACTGATTACGCAAGCCGAGCAACTACGAAGCCAGAAAGGGAATCCCTACGGCCGATATACCATTGAGGATTATACCGGCAGTTACCAGTTTGTCCTGTTCGGTAATACGTACAACCAGTTTGCACATCTGATGCTCAAAGACCTCTATGTACTGGTAACCGGCGTTATTCAGCAGAAAAATGCAGGTATGAAATGGTTCAAAGAGGCGAAAGACGAAGAAGCGGAGTTTGAGTTTGTGGTTCAGTATGTAGATATGCTGTCGGACGTCCAGAATAATCGCATTGAGGGTATCAATATCCGTTTCTCGTTAGACTCCGTAACCCCGGAATCAATAGACGAATTAGCGGATTTGGTTGATGCCAATCCCGGTCAGGAGCGGCTGCATCTCAGTGTCTATAATCCGCTTAACCGGCAGCAGGTGGCTCTGACAAGTCGCAGTTATGCAGTGCGTATCTCGCCCGATTTCTATAAATGGCTTGACACAAAGCGTCAGGAGGGCTTGTTGTTTTTCAGCCCCGTAGAGAAAAACTAATTGTAAATTTGTAGATTGTGAATTATTGCGAAGCAGTCAAATATCTATACTCTTCCCGTCCTCCTTTTCATCAAGTAGGCGCTGCAGCTTATAAACCGGGCTTAGAGAACATGCAGCGTCTCATGGCGCACATCGGCAATCCGCATCTCAAGTTACGGGCGGTACATGTGGCGGGAACCAACGGCAAAGGCTCTACAAGTCATCTTATAGCTTCCGTCTTGCAAACTGCGGAGCTGAAAACAGGTCTGTTTACCAGTCCGCATCTCGTGGATTTGCGGGAACGTATTCGTATTAACGGAGTCCCCGTACCGGAAGCGACAGTAACTGATTTCATCGAGAAAAACAGAGATTTCTTAGACCAATTACAACCTTCTTTTTTTGAGACAATGACAGCGATGGCTTTTAGCTATTTCGCGGAACAGGAAGTGGATATCGCCGTAGTGGAAGTAGGTCTCGGAGGTAGATTGGACAGCACCAATATCCTAACCCCTCTTCTTTCGGTCATCACGAATATCGGATTGGACCATACGGAGTTTTTAGGAAACACGCTGCCTAAGATTGCCTATGAGAAAGCCGGTATCATCAAACCCGGCGTACCCTGCGTGATAGGCGAGACACATCCGCAAACCATGAATGTGTTCCTTGACAAAGCGCAGGAATGCGGCATTCTGGGAGAAGGACTTGAGACAACCGATTGCCGGATTTGGTTTGCCGACCAATGCGGTTACCTGCGCAGCCGAAGGTTACGCGAAGCGCCTGAGTGCGAACTCAAAGGCATCTACCAGGAGCACAACCTTCAGACGGCGTTTGTGGCGTTACAGGTATTACGGAACTACGGGATTACGGAATTGCAGAATAACAGAATAACGAAAGAGGCAATAGCCTTTGGTTTCGCCCATGTATGTTCCCTCACCGGTCTCCGTGGAAGATGGGAGACGTTGCGCGACCAACCGCTGACCATCTGC
>DEIW01000018.1:0-2242 GCA_002352705.1 Bacteroidales bacterium UBA2764
CATCATTCCATCATTCATCAATTAACCTCCTGTCCTTGCAGAGTATACGTCTTGCCGCCGCGGATGATGAAGAGTCCGTCTCTCCGTATGATTTTGGAACAAGTGTTCGTCTCTTTTGTGTTCTCAAAGCCTTCCGGTGCGCGGCAAAGAACGGTTAAGGGGACGTATAGGTCGGGTGCTCCATTGGAGGAAATCGTTATTGCTGCTACGTACACTCCTTCCTCTTCGCTTTTGAAGGAGACGGAGAAGGAACCGCCTTCTTTCGGCAAAGTGTTAGAGGAGAGGGAAAAGCGGTTATAGTTGGCGCCAGAGAGAGCAAGGGAAATGGTGTCGGTCAGGTTGCGTGTGCTGACGGAGAAGGAACCTATTGTTTTCTTCTTTCCTACGGTAGCAGTACTGTCCGTGAGCATAGTCGGCAGGACAGTGATTTGTGGCAGGTCTGTGCGTCCCCAGCTTACATTGTCCACATAATATACAACGGCGCCGTCGTCTCCGTCGGGTCCCAGATAGCGGAAAGCTATATGGAATACCTCTGCCATTGTCTCCTCGTAGGGCTCAAGGTCCAGTTGGAAAGTCACCCATTGGTTGTTCTCGTCGCCGGTGTGCGGGATGTTGAAACTCTCTGTCAGGTCTTGGAAAAAGGCCCTGTTGCCTGTTGCATCAACATAATATACCTCAAATCTTGCTTTGATATTTTCCTCTGGCATGTTTTCTCCCATCACACTGAAAGCGAAAATCTTGCTTTCCGCGTTCTTGTAATCCAGTGCCGGAGTCACCAGCCACATTTCCTTTTCGCCGGTAGAGCTCTTGCCGTACCGGTAGGTAGTTGCTTTAGCGTATTTCTCAGAGCCTCGTATAGGAGTAGTGGAGGTCTCGTCGAATCCCCACCAGGGGCGGCCGTCCAGGGCAGCCACGTTTTGCCATCCGTCCAAAACAAGTGTTTCGTTATGCCGGACAGCATTGAAGTTCTCGTTCATCAGCGGCAACGGTTGGGACTCGTCCCATTGGAAATCAACGAGCCAGTCTATATTCTCTGCACTCTTTGCTGCGGCTGTGCCGTTCAGCGTGACGAGTACCGTGTCGGCGTTCTCGCTGGTGAGCGTCACTGTGGACAGATAAGTACCTTCCTCTATGGGTGCGAAATAGACGGTTACTTCCGCCTCGTAGTTCTTTGCCAGCGTGCTCTCTGAAATAGTGAACGCATGCCCTTGTACGTGGTTGACGCGCAGGTGTACGAAGTCGGTGCAATTCTCGCTTCTCACGGTGAATTTGCCGGAGACCTGTTTTCCCGCTACTGTCTCAAAGGCAGGGATGACCGCTGGAAGTACCGTAATGGTCGGTTTGACATTCGGGTCGATGCAGGAGGCACTCAGTGTAATAGACTGGAAGAGGGTGGTATGGTTCGAATTATCGATGTTTAATATCGCCTTATGCGTTCCGGCTTTCGTAGGCGCGTAGGTGATAGTGAGGTCACCTTTACTTTCGTTTGCGGCCAGTGTCTCCCGCGAGAGACGGAACTGGTCCGCGTCCGTGTAAGACAACTCAAAGGTCGTCGGGCCTTGCAGGTTTCCCTGGGTGATATGAATAGTCGGGAAAGCTATGCTTTGTCCGAGTTCGCAACTCACGCTGTAGAGGGTCTTTGGTGCTATAGTGATAAACGGCTCTTTTGTATTCTGCGGCACCGCTTCGAAACTCAGCGAGTCAATCAGCACGAAGCAGTTGGCGGAAGCTTTGAATTGCAGCATAAACGATTTGGCGTTTGCCGGCCGTGTCGTTTCAATCACCAATGTCTGCCATTCGCTCTGTACCGTGTCGCTGAGGACGCGTTGCAGCTGCGCCGCGTCATGGTTCTTCAGCCCGTCACTGACAGTAGAGTGTTCCCAATAGGCGTCCAAGGCTATACTGCCGCCGTTGCGCACGGTTAGGGCTTTGTAATGAAGCGTCAGCCGGAATAGTGAGTTATCTGCATAATACGCGTTGGTCAGACCCGTAATCTGCTGATAAACGGAAGAGGCGGTGGCAGCGCCTAATTTCAGAGACGCTGCACCGTCATACACATCGTTGGTCTCCGCGTGGGTACAGAAACCGCCTGACCGGTTCCAATCGTCGAAATCCGAATAATTACCGAAGACGCCGGCGCTCTGTTCCTTGTGTTGCTCGAAACTGCTGTTTTTAAGCAAGTTGGCATTCCCGTCGTCCGCCATGGCGGAGAAAGGAAAACAGAGTACAGAATACAGAGTAC
>DEIW01000018.1:2329-8687 GCA_002352705.1 Bacteroidales bacterium UBA2764
GCGGTCTTTCTACTTTCTTCTTTGAGCCCGTAGGGCGGTCAATTCTCAATTCTCAATTCTCAATTCTCAATTCTCAATTAACCACCTGTCCTTGCAGAGTATACGTCTTGCCGCCGCGGATGATATATACATTGCCGTTCTTAAGTATTTTCTTCGCGGTTTGGGACTCGGACACATTGTCAAAGCCTGTCCCTATATGCTCCTGTTCGAACAGTGCGATAATGGACATGTTCCCGCTGACAGTTATCGTACGCGGGTTGTCCTGCACACCGTCGTTCCAACCGGTAAAGACATAACCATCGTAGGCATAGACGTACACATTCAATACGTACCCCTCCGGATAATTGCCGGAAAGGCCTGTAGGCCATAGATAACCGCCTTCGCCCGCATTGATCTGTACACTGTAGGTCGGAACGGTGAAGGCCTGTACAATCACGTAGTTCGCGTAAGGAGCTATGTCATAATTACCCGGACTGAGTTCGCTCCATGCACGCAACTGGAGAGCGTAGGTACCGTCTTCCGAAACCGTGTAACTCATCGAATGTCCGGACCGGACGCCCTCATATACGAGCTCGGTGAAATCTCCGTTCTCCATGCGGTAGATTTGTACATAGACCGAGTCAGCAGGACCTTCCCATGTCAGGCTGAGGGTGTGCTCCTTTGCTGAACCTTGCAGGTTATAGAACGGAGCGGGCACACGTGCCAGGTTGATGGAACCGGCATAAGCGGCACGTCCGATAGTTTCGCCTTGCGTATTGAGCGGTGTGACATAGACGTACACCACGCCCGGGATGGTAGAGCGGAAATGGTATTCGGTCGTGTTGACTGTATCGTAGCGTACTAAACCGCTATTGTTGTAAATCTCAACCAGATACAGAAGTCCTTCTTTGTTGCTCTCCCAGGTCAGGTCTATGGTTATCGAGTCCGTGGTCGAGAGTGCGAAATTACTCAACTCTACCTCGCTCTTGCGGAAAGTAAACGAGCTCTCAGCGCGCACTTCGTTCAGCGCGTATGGCGAAACAGGTTGGAGACTCCAATAAACCTCATAACCGTCCAGGTAATCCTCTACCATATAGGTATATGATGTCCCGCCAAGTGCGGTCAAATAACCCATATAGGTGTCATTGCTTGCATTATAGATTTTGATGTAGCAGGTGTCAGAAGGTACCTCTGCGTCCCATGTAAACACTACCTTGCCCGGTTCGGAAACCGCCTTGAGGTTATACGGTATATAGAGGTAAGACAAGTTCGGTATGGTCCAGCGGTACTTGCTTGCGTCCGAGAAGTCCACATAAACAACGCTGCTATTCATTAAATAATCGCCGAGCGTGAGGTTGCCGGAAGTAAGCCATTTTCCCGTTTCGGTGTCATATACTTCAATCTCGGTTCCCCACGTGCCTGCCTGACGGAACTTGAAGTTATCCGAAGGCGTAGCGGTAATCGTTGCTGTCCAGTACCCGTTCTGCGCATTGTAACTCATGGCGGTACCGGTCCAGTTGTCGAACGAGCCGATGATTTCTATTGCTTCGGGAGCGTCCTTCGGGGCTTTGAACAGTACGGTGTAGGTACCGGTTGTCTGTTCGCAGGCGTTGTTACCGTTCTTCCAGTACCCAATTTCGTAGATGTACGCACCGGCGGAGTTGTAATAGACGTTGACCTCTCCGGCAAAACCGCTAGAGAGAATAACTTCATTGCCTCCCTTGTGTGTCCATGAGTCGCCGGCTTGGTTGTCCCATGAGAAGAGCCCCCTGTCGTTGAGTTGTACCGGTTTGGCTTGTAAGCCCTCCGCGTAAGGCAGTTCGGCTGCGTACCAGCCGTTAAAGCCCTCCAGAGCCTTCATATGAACGAGTTGTGCCGGGTTGGTTATCCATCCGCCGATAGAGTCCGTGGCGTAATTGCCGGCTATTACGACGTCATAACAGGGCGCTACGCCGAACTTGAATGCCATAACCACATTCTTGTCCGTGTCATAGCCTGCGGCGATGAGGTCCGCTTCGGTCGGTGTGTCTGTCGCTGCGTGCCCTAAATAGGTGACGTTGGCGTAATTAGCCGCCTGTATGACGGAAGCGCTGTCTCCCTTCGCAGTACGGCGAATGTAGGTACGGATGCGTACTTGGTCGCCTTGCTGGAGCCGTCTGTCCGGTATGGCGCGGAAAGCATAGAAAGCTCCGTCCGCGTTGGAGGCGGCGGCGTCGGGCGCATCGGAGAGCCAGAAAGTCATGTTGCCGTAACTCTCCATAGCGTCTTCTTCTATGCTCGACACATAGCCTGTGATGTCATAGGTGGCGTTCGTCCTGTAGCCGATGCTAAGGTTGTTACCGAGCTTCAAGGCTTCCGTTACGGTTATTTCCTCAATAGCAGGCAACGAGCGGTTGCCGGAGACCTCTTGCAGGAAGGTTACCGCCGGTTGGAGCAACTCCACGAAGTCCTCGCCGGTAGTGTTGTTGACATAGTGTTCTATCGGACCGGTGATGAGGACCTTGTCGCCTGCCAATACGGGGTAAGGCATGCCGTCTTTCATCGGAACAGCCCGGTAGGCCTTTATGTTTTCCGTTGCGGTCATAGCGTCGGCGAGGAGGAAAGTCTGGTTGCCGAACATCTGGTCGTAACTGTTCGCGCTGATGACATACCCGACAACGCTGACCGTGTCTTTGGAGGCTACGTTGGTCTCCAGCTGATTACCCAATACTATCGCTTCCGCGACGGTGAGGTATGGCTTGTCAACGCTCTCGGAGGGGCATTCCACAACGGTATGCGAGCGGCTGGCTCCTGTCAGCCGGTAGCACGTATTGCCTGTCACTCCGTCGATGTCATTCGTCTGGTTGCCTGCGCCGAAATCATTCCAGATGATGTGCAGTTCGCCTTCCGGAAGGTTCTCCAGGGTATAGCTCCACCAGCCGGTCTCTGCATCTTTGTTGACCTCTATACCCGGCCATGACTCGAAGAGGTTGATCGTACCGGACTCGTTGGTCACCCATACCCACAGGCCTACACGGTTCCAACCGTATTGTGTGGTACTCTCGGGGTCTAACTTGACCGTCACAGGACCCGACGGCTCTTTCGGAACAAACTTGGAGTGCGAGACATAGACGGCATTGGCGGCTTGCGGCGAACCGTTGTACTCNNACTCGGCATAACAAGCTTTGATGGTCAGTGTGTCGCCTGCGGCTATGTTCATGGAGCCAAACTGCTGTGCGGCTCCCTCGGCGGTCAGCAGACCGTAGATATACAGTGTGCCGGTAGCGTCTGTGAGGTCGAAGTTACCATAAGTGGTATTGACAATATTGCTCACTACACCGGTCAGGATGCAGGTGTCTTTGATGTTCGCGAGGGCGATGAACTCCGCAATGGTTTTCGCGCCGAGGTTCACGGCAGGATCCGAACTGGTCAGAATACTGCAGGTACAGCCGGCGGCAAACTCGGGAATGGTGTTGTATTTGGTCAGTTTACCCTTGACCTCCACATAGTCGCCCACGGTGGGCACAGCGTCCGCCGAAACGGCACATTTATAAGCCTCTAACACATTACCTCCGTTCTTGGTGTCTGCCATCCAGAAGGTTATGTTGCCGTATTGCGAGTTGTAGGCGGTCTGGATGCGGGTTACGTATCCGCGCACGGTGTATTCCTCTCCGTTGTTATACGGCTCATTGTTGGTGGAGACTGTCATAGCCGCTGCGGCTGCCTCGGTGCACGTCATGACGGACGACGAAGAGGAAGCGAGGTTAATCTCCACTACGTAGGGGTCATGGTCGGAATATCTCATCTCATCCGTCACTCCTACGCTGCAGTACGTGCTGATATGCCGGACATACGCATCTACTATCTGGTTCGCCATAGTGGTGTTCGCCAGCACATGGTCGATCAGCTCTCCGCCGTTGTAGCAATGGGTATAGACATCCTCCTCATTGTATTTCAACAACTGCTCGGCATAACCGGCATTGACAATATAGGTGACGGGAGACTCGTCATAGGTGCAGTTCAGGTCGCCTAAAATCAGGATGTCCGGGTCGGTACTGACATACGACAGGGCATTGATCAGGCTGGTGGCGTTCGCGAGGCGCGTGGCTTCGCCTTGGTCGGTGGAAGAGTCTTTCGCCTTGAAATGGTTCATGCTCAGGACGAGCGTCTCGTTGTTGGAGAGCTGCCTGAACGCCTGATAACGCATGGTGTTGCAATAGTACCGGGCGGTGTTGGCGGCGGTGTTGGTGCCGATGGGTTGTACGCGGTCGGAGCGGTAGATGAATCCGGACTTGAGGTTGTTGTTATAGGTGGCGTCCCAATCCTCATCTATGCCGTCCGTGACGGCTACGTAGGGGTTCCCGGAGACAAGGGTGTTGGCTGCGGCGGCGAGGTGGCTCAGCACTTCGGGTTTGGCCTCCACTTCGCAAAAAGCGTAGATGTCCGCATCTACCATAGCCATCATAGCGGCTATCTTCTGTGTCTTGGCGGTTATCTCCGCTTCGGTGTAGTTTCCTCGTCCGGTGTTCGGGTTGATGTAATAGTTCTCGAGGTTCTGTGCGCAGACGCGCAGCGAGCCGTAGGTCGTGTCTCTTTTCGTCACGGCCTCCGTCCGCTCTAACAGCGTCACTGCAGCGTTGGCTGTAGCGGTCTCGATAGTCCCGTTGTAGTTCTTGATGGGCGAGGTGATACTGATTTTGTCGCCTTTCAACAACTCCTCGGCGGGTCTGCCGCGGAAGACATACAACGCTCCCTCGCTGTTGCTCGAGAGGGAACCTTTGTTGTCGGCTATCCAGAACGTCATGTTGTTGTACGAGGTGTTGAAATTGTTTTCCTTGATGACATTCACATAGCCTTCGATAGTGTAGGACTCCGGCGTGGACTCACCGGCGGCGAGCGCGCTGCCGATTTCGAGTGCTTTGGTGACAGTGATAGTTTCGCTGAAAACTGTGAAACTCATTAGGAGCATCATCAGCGCAAGTAGATTTTTTTTCATAGAGATTAGTATTAGTGATTAAACATTTCCAATTCTCAATTCATCATTCATCAATCCATCATTCCATCATTCCATCATTTCATCATTCCATCATTCCATCATTCCATCATTCATCATTCCATCAATTCATCATTCCATCAATCCATCAATCCATCATTCCATCAATCCATCATTCCATCATTCCATCATTCCATCAATCCATCATTCATCTTTCATTTCGGGTGCAAATTTAGTAATAAATTTTTACATACACAAGTGTTCTTACATTTTTTTGCAAATTTGTTTGCATATATCAATATTTTTTTGTACCTTTGCAGCACTTTTCTGAACAACCGTCAGAAATCTTCTAACTTTCTGACTTTCAAACGTCGCATAGCGATATTTTCCCCAAAATTAGTGCGTGATTAGTGCGTGATAAGTGCGAGATAAGTGCGTCATTAGTGCGTGATTATCGAATGCGTCCGCTGGTTAAGCAGAGGTCATCCATATGAAATAATTGTTGGTAATGGTCTTTAATTGTTGACCTCAAGGAAAAAATGTACAATTCTCAATTCTCAATTTAATTGAATTTGCGATGCAAAATTACACAAAAAAATGATATATGCAAGGTATCGGGCAAAGGTACGAAAAAAAAACGGCATACGCAAATAAAAAGATGAAAAAATGCGTGTGTGCTTGCATATGTCAAAAAAAAGCACTAATTTTGCAGCGTGAAAAATGTTGCAGCATGAGAAACATAATTATCAGTACATTTGTTTTACTATTTGTTTTGACGGGATGTGGCACGCGTCAGGGACAGTATCGTATCGGTCTGAGCCAATGTTTGGATGATGCGTGGCGGCAAAAAATGAATGATGAGATGGAGCGTGAGTTATTGCTGCACCCGGAGATGCGCATATCGCGGCGCATCGCGTACGGCAGTAGTGAGTTGCAATGCGCGCAGATAGACAGTTTCATCGCCGAGCGGGTGGATTTGCTGATTGTCAGTCCTAATGTAGGGGAGGAGGTCAAGCCTGCCGTTACCCGAGCCTATAGCGCGGGAATACCTGTTATTATTGCAGACAGGCGAGTAAGCGGTGAGGATTGGACTGCTTTTATCGGCGGAGATAACTACCGTGTAGGTGAGTTGATGGCAGACTGGGTCCTTTCTATCCAATCGACCCAAAAACAGGCGCTTCATGTATTGGAGGTAGCCGGTCTTCCCGGCTCTACTCCCGCTACACTTCGTCATCAGGGGATGATGGACCGGATAGCCCAATCCGGCGGCATCCATCCCGAAGTCGCGTCCGTCATGGGTTCTTGGTACAAAGAGGACGCCTACCGCGTAGTACTTGACTATTTGCGTACACACAAGGATGTAGATGCCATTGTGGCGCATAATGACCTGATGGCCATAGGAGCGGC
>DEIW01000164.1:0-479 GCA_002352705.1 Bacteroidales bacterium UBA2764
AGAAAGATCAGTTGTATGCTCTCTACAACCTCAAGAACGAAGCTCTCTCTCCCGAGAAATACAGTGAGGTAGGTGAGTTCGCCTACGGCGTATGCTGGGCGAAAGACTCGCTATACGCCCTGGTGGATATCGGCGGCAAGGAGCTTGTAGCGCCTACCTATGTAAAAGTTTTCCCGTTTTATAACGGTCTGGCAACCGTGCAAGCCGGTCATGCGGGTGTAGTCAACACCCGTGGCGAGGTGGTGGTGCCGATAGCTTATAAGGAGTGCCCTGTCTTGTTCGGCGACAACCAATTCCGGCCGTTGGACAAGAACAGCCCGGACTGCATCGGTTATGTGAAAGACTACGACGATGCCTGTGTATGGTTCGACCATGAGGGCAGAGAGCTGGTGAAGAACGGCAAAGCGATGTATGGCGCGTTAGATACCATACCGGAGGCATTGTGGAACTATTAAATAGAAAGACCGCTAACGCTCAAA
>DEIW01000164.1:568-2604 GCA_002352705.1 Bacteroidales bacterium UBA2764
CAAATCTCAAATCTCAATTCTCATATGTCAAATCTCAAATTTAAATGCCGCTATATGGCATTGCTGATATGTATGGTTCTCTCCGCCGGAGTACTCCGGGCGGCAGACGAACCGGAGGAATACAACCGCAGTTCGCTCTATACCATAACGATGCTCCACCCAAAGGACAGGATGTATCAGAATATCTTCGAGACGATGCAGGATATCCCCATACCGGACAAATATGAAGATCATTCGCTGAACATGCGTATCATGGAGGCGCCGAACGCCAAGGGTAAGATGACTTATTCTCAGGAGAAGATGCAGGAGCAGTTAACCGCCTTCATGCATGCGAACCAAATAGGCCGTCGTATGGTAGCGCGTTGGTTTGAGCGGGACCGCCGGAGCGGGGCGTTTAATACGGCAACGCTCGAGCGAAGGGGACATTACAACCTCTCCGAAATGGCCCGCCAACAGAGTGCATGGACGATAGCCGGTTCCGCAGAGCGGAGTGATGCAGACGAGGAACTTATCCCGCAGACGTTCGTCATCGTCAATGATATCACCTATGTGGACAAGGAGCAGAACGCCCAGATAGCCAAAGGCGTGCTGACTGTACTGGCCGCCGCCGCAAGCGCCTTTGGAGGAGGTGGTATAGCGGACTTGGTCAAACAGACCCTTCAGTTAGGCGCTAACATAGCCGACCTGATAGCCGGGTTTACGGTAGACGTGAGGTCTTATCTCTTCCAACTGGAGTGGAACGAGGAAGTGGCGAACAAGTTCTATATGGACTATTACTATACCGCAGACCGTATTGATCCCGGCAAGAAAGCCGCCTTTGAAGCCGATACCACCTCTTTCCGTATGAAATACATAGGAACGTACAACGCCCGTAGCGCGAAGACGTCCCCGCGCGGCGTACACTCTCCGGCGCAGGTGTTCCGTAAGGTCCTGACACGTGCCATCGACAAGAATATTGTTGAGTTGCAACGGGAGTTCAGCGTCTTCAAAGTGACCTCGATTATCTCCGCTGTCAGCGGCAAAAACGAAGTACAGGCGTATATCGGACTCAAAGAGGGCGTTTCTCCTAACTCCACATACGAGGTACTGCAACGCGAACTCAAAAACGGCAAAATGGTCTATAAACGCGTGGCTACCATTGAACCCAAAGAGAACATGATATGGGATAACCGTTACATGGCGGTAGAGGAGAAAGCTCCAAACGCCGAACTCGGGTACACTACTTTCACTGTCAAGAACCCTGTCTCTCAGATATTCCCTGGAATGTTAGTGAGAGAGGTCAAATAACTCTATTACTCATTTAAATAAAATTTATTATTATGAAAAAACTTATTCTTTCCGCGGTGGTAGCCCTCAGTGCTGTATCCGCTCTTCATGCCAAAGTCACCCTTCAGGCAGGCTCGGCTGATTTCATCAACGAGGCGGCCGCAACGGCAAACCTCATTTTCGATTTCAATGACTGCGTGGTTGTCTCTTTCCAGGCAGGAAAAGTAAACAAGGATTTCGGTACGCTCTTTGAGTATTTCGAGTCCAAGCAGTTGGAGAAAGACAAAGTCATTCCTCAGTCAGCAGGTTATGACCAAGCCCGGGCTCAGTTCAACAAGGCGAACAAAAAAGGTCTGAAACTCGTTTCTTCCGAAGAGTCCATCAAAGCCCGTAACGAAGCCCTCGCCAAAGAGATGACCGACAAGGAACGCAAGAAACTGGAGAAGAATTACAAATTCCTGACCAAGTTCGGTTATGTATATGACAACAGCAATGTTAAGTATGACATCATCGTTCATGCCGACACTATTTCCACGGGTAGTTACAGCCCCGTGCAAGCCGGTAGTCTCATTGGTGCCATTCCCGGTGCAGACGGCGGTTCGGCAATGATAGCATGGGTTGAAGTAATCGACCGTACCACCCATGATGTGGTTTGCGAAGCCCGCATCGGAAAGTTCTTCGGACCCGGTGGCGTGAAATTTGAGAACCGTTTCTGGAATGTACTCGGCGCTTGCATCGTCAAGGAGTTGCCGGACATCAAGAAACTGGCG
>DEIW01000164.1:2633-4064 GCA_002352705.1 Bacteroidales bacterium UBA2764
ATAGTCAGCTACTCACTATGCGCAAAGGCACCCATTAGGGTGTCTTTTTTTTACGGAAAAATGAAAAAAATAAGATTTATTTGCATATGTCAAATATTTGTTGTATCTTTGCACGCTATTTTGACAAATGTCAAATGACGAATATCAAATATAAATCTTAATATGACAACTTCTGCAAAGATTTTAACATGGACTTCCGTTGCCGCCGTTCTGGTTCTTGCGGTGTACATTTTTATCAAGTTCTTTTTCGTTTATGCCGAGGGCGTGAATGAGGGAGATATCAATTATTTCCAGAAAGAAGGATTTCTGTTCAAGACCTACGAGGGCAAGATGATTCAATCGGGATTGAAGAATTCCAAGGTCCAAGGTTCTATTCAGTCCAACGAGTTCCATTTCTCGGTGGAGGACGAGAGCGTGGCTAAAGTGCTGAACGAAGGCGCGAACACCGGCGTGAAGCTGCATTGGAAACGCTACCTCGGCACTCTCCCCTGGCGGGGTAATAGCCCGTTTGTAGTGGACAGCGTCTATGTCGCCAAAGCTCCCGCCGCCACGAAAAAGACCGCCACGCCCGACTCCGGGTTGGAACATTTAGGTAATGACAGATAAATACAGCATTGCATTATGATGACTGAAGAGAAATATAATTTCGTCAAGATGTATGAACGGTCTTTTCGGGACAACTGGGACTCCGAGGCCTTGACGGATTACGGTACGGATGTGACACTGACCTATGGCCAGCTGGCAATTAACATTGAGAAACTGCATATCCTTTTTAAGGAATGCGGACTGAAGAAAAACGACAAAGTGGCGGTGATGGGTAAGAATAACACCAACTGGATAGCCGTTTATCTGGCAACCGTCACCTACGGCGCTATTATCGTTCCTATTCTTCAGGATTTTCGTGCGAACGATGCTATTCATATCATCAACCATTCCGAGAGCAAGCTCCTTTTCATCAGTGACATCAACTGGGAGGGCATTGACCTTGACCAGATACCCAAGGTCAAAGCAGCTATCAGTCTCAACGACTGGCATCCTATTTCCCTGGCGCTTGACCCCAAGAAAATCAACTATGAGGCTATAGCAGCCAAGTTCAAAGAGAAACACCCGGACGGCTATTGGGCAAAGGATGTGCATTTCGACGAGCGGAGCAACGAGGAGATAGGTTCTATTAACTATACCTCCGGTACCACCGGTTTCAGCAAGGGTGTGATCATGCCGCTCAACGGCTTGGCGGGAAATGTACGTTACGGTCTGGAGAGCGGCATTGCGTTCAAAGGCTCGCGGTTCGTGACTTTCCTGCCTCTGGCGCACGCTTACGGATGTGCGTTCGACTTCCTGTCCTGTCTCGCAGCCGGCGGACACAGCTGGCTCATCGGACGTACGCCAAGCCCGAAAATCCTGTTGAAAGCATTCTCGGAAGTCAAACCG
>DEIW01000128.1:0-4015 GCA_002352705.1 Bacteroidales bacterium UBA2764
AGATGGTTGGTAGGCTCGTCGAGTAATAAGAGGTCGGGGTGGCTCAACAGTATTTTCGCCAACTCGATACGCATGCGCCATCCCCCCGAGAACTCGGAGCACGGGCGTTCGAAATCTCGGCGCTCGAAACCGAGTCCTATGATTGTCCTGTCCATCTCGGCGATAAAACGCGCCTCGTCCTGATGCTCCGGCGAATTGGTATAAACAGTCATGACCTCTTCGCGAAGGGTGCGGTCGTCCTGGAAGAGCATGACTTGCGGCAGATAACCGATAGTCATGTCCGAATCCTTGGCGATGCGTCCTGCGGTAGGCTGATACTCGCCTGCAATAAGACGGAGAAGGGTAGTCTTGCCTGCTCCGTTCTTACCGACCAAAGCAATCCGCTCCTTGCGGTTGATAAGAAAGGTAATATCGTCCAACACAGGGCGGGACGAGAACTCCATGCTTATGTGGTCAATTGTTAACACTTATTCATTTACCATTTAATCATTTACCATTTTCTTATTTATGATCCGCCATAGGATGAGCGTGAGGGCAGTAGCGATTGCGAAATCACAAATCACCAAAACCCACATGTTCCAGTTCCGTCCCAGAATACCCAGACCGATAAAAAGCATACTGACTGTCAGAATCACACAGGTCGTCTGGATATGATTAAGCCCGGTACGGAGCAGCAGATGATGGATATGATTCTTATCCGGGAGGAATGGTGAGCGGTGTTTCTTGATACGCGTCAGACTGACGCGGATGGTATCAAAAATAGGCACAGTCAGCACGCATATAGCTACCGCAGGTGCGGCGTCCATATGCAGAAACTCAGGCACTTCATGGTAGGCGTTGATCTCGCAAAAACGAAATACAAACGTCGTCAGCAGGTATCCCAGAAGCAGACTGCCGGAGTCTCCCATGAAAATCTTCTCACGGTGGCCAAAGACATTAAAAGTGAAGAAAACCGCCAAGGAACCAATCATGCAAATCGCACTGATGGCCCAACTCGTTTCTCCCGCCAAGCCGAAATAGACAGCGAAGAAAAGACAGTACAGAATACCCAACCCGCTTGCCAAACCGTCAATGCCGTCTATCAGGTTCACCGCATTGATAATAGCAATCAGGATAAAAAGCGAAATCAGATAACTGGGGATAATACCAATTTCCGTGATGCCCAACAGACCATGGAGATGGGTGATACGTATATCCGCAAAACCAATCAGGGCAATGCCGGCTAACGTCTCTCCGATGAGTTTGGCGGCAGGGGTAAGGACCAGCACGTCATCAATAAAACCGATGGTCATGATAACCAGCAGCCCAATCAGGAAAAACTGGTTCTGGCTGAACTGGTTGGACTCAAAAAGGAGGAAAGTCAGCATATAGCTGAAACAGATATTCAGTCCTCCGATATTGGGAATTTCGCCGGTGTGGCTCATTCGTTTGTTGGGACGCACCACAAAACCTTTCGCCTTGGCAATACGGATAATAACCGGCATGCCGATAAAGCCGACGATAAAGCTGATGAGCCCGATAAGGTAACTATGCTCGATAAAAAAGGATTGTATCATTGTGGATCTAATTGCTCGTAGATAGAGTTGTTGCTTTTGAATTCCGGCACTATTTGTTTCATGAGTTTGACGGTGGTGAACGGTTTCGTCTGACGGCTGATTTCAATCAGTTGTTCTACCTCTGTGCTCACTTGGTCATAGTCGAACTCCCGTACTTTGGCGACCATGATTTTCTCGTTGGAGGTAGGCAGAGTAGTCTCTTTCTGATTCAGCAGTTCTTCGTAAAGCTTCTCGCCGGGACGAAGACCCGTGAAGATAATCTGTATGTCTTTATCCGGCGTATAACCCGCCAGACGTATCATGTTTCGCGCCAGGTCTAATATCTTTACCGGTTTGCCCATGTCAAAGACAAAAATCTCTCCTCCTTTGCCTAAGGTTCCGGCTTCCATCACCAGACAGCAGGCTTCCGGGATTGTCATGAAATAACGGATGATATCCGGATGTGTCACCGTGACGGGTCCTCCTACGGCAATCTGCTTGCGGAAATACGGTATGACCGACCCGTTGCTGCCTAACACATTGCCGAAGCGGGTGGTGATAAATTTCGTACAGTTGGCGTCCTCGGCGTTCAGTTTGTGGAAGAGCGACTGGACGTAAATTTCTGCTATACGTTTGCTGGCGCCCATGATATTGGTGGGGTTCACCGCTTTGTCGGTAGAAATCATCACAAAGCGCTCCACATGGTATTTGACAGCCATGTCCGCCATGTTTTTGGTTCCTAAGACGTTCGCTTGGATAGCCTCGTTCGGGAAACTCTCCATCAAAGGCACATGTTTGTAAGCCGCGGCATGATAAATGACATCCGGACGCATCTCGCTCATAATCTGCTCGATACGGGAACGGTTTCGGACATCCGCAATGATAGGGATGAACCGCGCATCCGGGAATTGCTTGCGCAACTCCAGTATCAGGTCGTGAAGCGGGGATTCGGCAATCTCCAAGAGGATGGTCACGCGCGGCTCGTATTTCTGTATCTGGCGCACCAACTCGCTACCGATACTGCCGGCCGCTCCGCTCACCAGCACCACTTTGTCACGCAGTATCTGGCGCACGTTCTCCATGTTAATCTCTATCTGCGGGCGTTCCAGCAGGTCCTCAATCTTAATAGCATCAATACGTCCTATCCGCTGGGCATCGATGTCATCGGTGTTGTCAAACTGGGTGAAATACGGCGTGGTAAGAATGTGGATGTTATGGTCAATAAATACCTGCAAATCCTTGCTCGGGTTGATTTCCCGCATCTTGATAGGAGAGATGATGACATGGTGTATATCACGCATATCCATCCATTCGAATAATTTCTCGTTCAAGGGACGAACCCGTAGTCCGGCTAAGTCATATCCGTAGTGCTGGTTCTCCTCGCAAATGAACCCTACCGGCCGGTAAGGCGCATTCTCAGACGAACGCAGCATCTTGGCGATTGCGAGTCCCGCAGACTGAGTGCCGTAAATCATCACTTGCGGGCTTCCTGAGTTGCGTTGCAGAGTCTCGCCAATGGTCTTGACTCCGACGCGCAGGATAAACAACAACACAAACGAGAGGAGCATGTACACCACAATCACCGTGTTCAGCAGCGGATGGTGTCCCGTGCTGTAATCCATAATCAGATTGACGAAAAGAAGCAGAATACCGGTGCCCATCGATGCCAGCAACAGCTTGGCGGTGTCGATGAATGTGGAATACCGGATAATACCCGAGTAGGTGTGGAATGCCCAGAAAAAGAACAACTGGACGCACATCACTATCATAAACTGGATGCCAATCGGCACGTCTTGCTCCGATAGCGAGATGAATTTCAGAAATCCGCTACCTATCCAAACGGCTAACCAATACGCCGCTACGCATAGCATCATATCCATTAGTAGCACCGCCCAACGGGGCAGGTAACTCATTTGCGGAAGATGGGAGAAAATGTCCGAGTGGTACAGCTCCTTCAATTTACTTTGTCTCATGGTTTTCTATGATTTTGGCAAGATACTTGCCTGTATAACTTTCTTTGCATTGTGCGACCTCTTCCGGCGTACCGGTGCAGACGATATATCCGCCCTCTGCGCCTCCTTCGCGTCCGAGGTCAATGATATGGTCCGCGGCTAAGATGATAGCCGGATTATGCTCAATGATAATTACCGTGTGCCCTCTGCTGATCAGTTGGTTCAGCGCCTTGAGCAGCACTTCTATGTCGCGGTGATGGAGACCGGTGGTAGGTTCGTCGAAGATGAAAATCGTCGGCTGGCTGACTTCCTGTGCCAGGAACGAAGCCAATTTGACACGCTGGCTCTCGCCACCGGACAGCGTACTGCTGCTCTGGCCTAACTGGACATAACCGATACCTACATCCTGCAGCGGTTTGAGACGCCTTACAATCTTGTCGCACTCCGGGTCTTCACTGAAGAAATCCACCGCCTGGTTGACAGTCATGCATAAAATGTCGTAGATGGATTTGCCGCGGTAGTGTACAT
>DEIW01000128.1:4072-4382 GCA_002352705.1 Bacteroidales bacterium UBA2764
CGTCCGTGGCATTGTTCGCATTCCAATACCAGGTCCGCCATAAACTGCATCTCGATAGTGATGGTACCTTCGCCCTGACATGTCTCGCATCGACCGCCCGGGGTGTTGAATGAGAAATGGGCAGGGCTGAAACCTAATTGTTTGGATAGCGCTTGGTCTGCGAACAGCCGGCGTATTTCATCATAGGCTTTCAGATAGGTCACCGGATTGCTGCGACTGGAGCGGCTGAGCGGATTCTGGTCCACGTATTCTACATCGTGCATGAGATGCAGACTGCCTCGCAGATGGCCGAAATCCCCGGTGTGTTCCG
>DEIW01000017.1 GCA_002352705.1 Bacteroidales bacterium UBA2764
GGAGTTGCTTTGTCAATTTAGCGGAGCGGTATTGACCGCCGCAATCTCCTTGCCGAACGCGCAGTACCTTTGCGCGTCAAACGTACAAGGTAAAATCTATAAATAACTCATCACAATGAAAAAATTCCTTCTCGCCGCACTGCTCTTTGCGGTTTCCGGCATCCAAGCAAAGACATTAGTAGCCTTTTTCTCCGCTACAGGTACTACCAAAGCGGCTGCTCAGAAAATCGCCAAGGCGCAAAACGCTACCCTCTGGGAGATTATACCCGCGGAACCCTACACGGCGGCTGACCTCGATTGGCGTAACAAGAAATCACGCTCCTCTATCGAGATGAACGACCCCGAAGCAAGACCCGCTATCAAACAATGCACCGACATCACACCCTACGATACCATCTATGTCGGATACCCTATATGGTGGGGAATATGCCCCAGAATCATCAACTCTTGGGTGGACAACAACCTCTTCCAATTAGAGGGAAAGACGCTCATTCCCTTCGCTACATCCGGAGGTTCGGCCATCAAGCAATCCGTCGAGTACCTACGCAAAACCTACCCTTCACTCACCTGGCAAAACGGCAAACTGAAATAACAGCAAATCAGATGATGCCGTGCTCGAGGGCGAAGCGAACCATCTCGACGGAAGATGAGAGACCGAGTTTGTTGAAGATATTGGTCTTATGGCTATTGACAGCCCGCAGGGAGATGTGGAATTCATCCGCTATCTCTTTGCCCAGTTTGCCTGCGCAACATGCCTCGATGATTTCCAGTTCACGCTTGGTGAGCAATGACGTGGCGCGTTTGTTGAGTTTGGCATCAGCTATGTCGCGCACCAGTACCGCAATGTCCCGACCATAGAAAGGCACTTCCTCCGCGACGGAGTCGATGGCGAGCCGTATTTCCTCCAAGGGGCCGTTCTTGCTGATAAAACCGTCTATACCAATAGCCATGAGTTGGGTGATGACATACTCTTTGGTATCTACGGAAAGGACGATGATTTTAATATCCGGATACTCGGTTCGCATGCGTTTGGCAACCTCCAAACCGTTCGTGCCGGGCATAAGGATGTCCAATAAGAGCATGTCGCAGGGTGTGTTTTTCTCCAAAGCAGCAAAAAGTTCTTCCGCCGAGGATGCGGAGATAGTAATGGTATGCGGAGTGTCATGAAGGACTCCCGCCACGCCTACACGAATCAGTTCGTGGTCGTCTATAATAGCGATATTCATAAGGTTTTTCTGCGAAAAACGTTAAACTGTTAAATGGTTAAGCTGTTAAATTCTCACCCTCACTGTCGTTCCATTTTCGGGTGAGCTATCAATAGTCAAAGTGCCTTTATTGAGCCGTATGAGTTCGCGACAAAGGAGCAGTCCGATACCAGTACCGCTCTCTCCGTTGGTGCCGGTATGGCTGACGACGCGTGTAGTAGCATGCATGATCTCGTCTATCTGTTCCGGAGAAACCGGTTCGCCGGAATTATGAACAAACAAGGTGTCCGGAGCTGTTGTGCCTACCTCTACGACACTTCCCTTTGGGGCAAACTTAACCGCGTTAGCCAGCAGATTCCGCAGCACGGTTCGGAGTGCTTCCCTGTCGGCTGTAACGAGTGTGCGTTCCGCCTTTACATCTATCGTTACGCCTTTGAGGTCTGCAGTGCTCCGCATTAGCGAAACGGTATCCGCTACCAGACTGCTTAGATCCAGACGCACCGGTTGCATGGTTCGTTTGCCTTGTTCCAACTGCGCTATCTCGCCCAAGTTACGGAGCAGTGCCAGTTGGCTGTCACTTCCTGAAAGGAGTTGTCCTACCAGCGCACGGGTTTGGTCCGGCGAGTAGAGTTCGAAATCGCGGTAGAACATACGGAGCACTTGTTGCTGCGCGACCATCGGGTTAGTCAGGTCGTGTGTGAGGATGGTGTACTGCCGCTCTTTATAACGTGCGGCTTCTTCTATAGCCCGCTTGCGGTATCCTATGAGGAGCACAACCACTATCAGAAGTGCTATTATTGCTATGGTGAGTATCGAAAAAAGGAGCAATTGTCGCGAGCGGGTCTGCTCCATTTCGATGGTATGTTGCTGGGCTGCTATCTGCTGCTCTTTGCGGAAAGTGTCGTACCGCACTTGGGCTACGGTCAGTTGCCGTGCAGTCTCATCGGATTGTATCTGCTCATGGAGAACACGTGCTTTTTCCAGCCATTGGAGTGCTTCAGCCGGATGAGCATCGGCCGCAGCCTGCCGATACAGACGATCGCAGGCTTCGTATTCCTGCTTTTTCATCCCCAACTCACGTGCCAAGGTATAGGCTTTGTGCAGTTGGTTGTCCTGCAACAGGATAATGAGTTCAGAGGGTTTGTTGCCTGTTTCGCGTGCGATGTCGAGTGCCTGCCGGTTGTACTCTTTGGCACGCGCTGTCTGACCTAATGCAGCATAGATATTTGCCAGTTGCGCGAGCCGCATCCCTTCTTGTGCTCTGCGTCCCAATTGCCTCTCTATTTGCAAAGCCTCGTCTGTGAGTTTCAGCGCTTCGGAGAGCATAGCCACTTGCTCCACTTCGGGCAGCGATTTGCTTTTCGCCAGGAGCACCTCGCCGAGCATTGCTTGGCGGGTGGCAAGTGATTTTGGGCTATGCGTAGCGTCCGTTGCGATAAGGGCGTTTTCAATGCCGATAGCGCGGTTAAGATATTCAATGGCGACATCCTGTTTGCCGGCGGATGAATAGATGCCGGCGAGGTTGCCAAGAGAAACAGAGAGGTCATACTGCGTACCATGCTGCTCGTCGTATTGGAGACATAGTTCGCCATAACGCAGCGCTTCGGTATAGTCCCCCAACCTATGGTAGCAGTAAAGGAGGCATGAGTAGAACTCGCATTTCCACCCCATGGAGTCCATCGGCACCAACGCCAGAGCGTCCATGTTAATCGATATAGCCTGCTCCAGTTGCCCCGCCATTGCGGCATTATACGCGCTGTCCACCTGCGCATCGACCTCCTCTCGCGTCATGGCCGAGACAGCCATGACGGAGAGAAAAGCGATCCATATAGTAAGTATCTTTTTCATTTCAGGTGCAAAGATACAACATTATTGCGAGATACGCAAATTTTATTTACCATTTGGTCATTTACCAGGTACTATTTATTTGGCTATCTGACCCTGGGCATTGTAGGTCTTGCCGTTGCGCTCGATGAACAATAGGCCGTTGCGGATTACTTTATTCGTCATTTGTAATTCGTCATCCGTAATTTCCTCAATGCCGGTATTCTTGCTTGAGTCTTTGAAGACAGCGGTGATGGAGATGTTCTTTCCGTTCTCCACGATCAAGAGATAGGGGTTAGCCATTTCGCCGTCGGACCACTGCACGAACTCATAGCCTTCGGCAGGTTCAGCCGTGATGGTCAGTTCCGTTCCTTCAGCATACCATCCGGATGTAAAGTTCGTTATCGTCCCTTGTCCTTCGGTAGCGGAAGCATTGATAATCGCGCCCTTCGGAACGATTGACTCATCCACCTCTACGATCGGGTCAAGATAAACGTCATGAGCCGGCATAACCATATAACGCGGGTTGTCGGTGTTGCCGTCACTCCAGCTAACGAACTTATATCCCGGAGCCGGATACGCACGGAGGGTGACATATGTCCCTTCAAAATAGCTATTGAAACCACCTACGGCGCAGAGGCTCTCAAGCGACGGAGTGAGATAGTTGATCTCGTATTTGGGCGAGTTATCGGATATATAGAGCGAGCGCTGATCCATCGCACCGGAGTTAATCTCGGCGTTAGTAAGTTGCAGATTGGCATTGGTCTTATCCGATACTTTGTAAGTCGCCTCGCTTGTACCGATATCTACGGTAGCGCCATTCACGATGAGGTTCTTGCTAAGCAAGAATGCCTTGCCGATAGTGCTTTGTCCCCAAGTAGAGGGTGTGCTCAAGAAGACGGTGAAGTCAATATGTCCGGTTATGGTCAAGTCGCCTGACATATTTCCGGCATTCATATCTTTCACATTGAGGTTCAGGCCGTGGAAGGTCGAACCGGTAAAGGTCATACCTTTCATCGTCATCAGCGCAGCACGAATCGTATTATCGGTTGTTGTGCAAGTAACATCGATATTGTAATCCAGCACGACAGTCAATGGTCCGGAACTACTCTCTAGGTCTTGAATAAAGCCGTCATTGGAGATGTTGTATGTAGCATGATTCATCGCGGTAAGGACGCGGTTCTCATGGTCATAGTTCCAGACGCCGTCACCGAGGATATCGTTGGAGTTAGAACCGGTTACCCGCGTGCCGCAAACCCAGAGATTATACGCGTCTGCAGGCGGTGCTACGCGGAAATGTGCGGTCAGTATCTCGTCTGCCTTTACCGTCCAGTTAAGAACTGCGGAACCGGGAACAACTTGGTTCTGAGCATTCTTCCAATAGAGGAACTGATATCCGGATTTCGGTGTAGCGGAGATAGTGATCACACTACCCTCCTCGATTTGCGTGCCGCCGCCGGAGACAGTACCCATCGTCTCATCCGCCGAAACAACATTGATATCGTAGTAATTGATTACCTCGTCCGCCTCGAAGAGAGCATACAGGACGGTATCCTGCGTTACCACGAAGGTATAAGGGTTCTCGGTCACGCCGTTGGACCAGCGAAGGAAATGATAACCGCTGTTAGGCGTAGCGATAGCGGTATGCGACGCTCCTTCCGCCACATATGCGTCACCGTTGGTAGAACCGGCATTGTAATCATTGGGCTCCACCCAAACGACATATTTGGTGATATTCGGCTCCACCTGAATGACATCGTTATTCTTGAACGAACCGGTTTTGATAGTAGCATTGACGACACTGCCATAGGTACAATCTACTATCGGTTTCTTTCCCCACGCATCGAACCAGCTATTGTTGACCCACATATCGTGACATTTGACAGCGGATTGAGCGGTATGACCGCTCTCGTTGTTGTAGCATAACAGCCGCACGCGGTTGGTGAGCGTCAGGCGGTGGCCGTCCAGCGTGATAGCGGTGTTGTCGCCCGGCTTCATTACTAATGCGTCGCCATCTTCTTCGGTCAATGCAAAATGGTTAGCAGTAATGGTGAGGTCACCGTTGGTGCCGACGATAGAGCCTTCGATGCGCCAGTGACCGTCCACGACGATTCTTAAATCGAAATCCGCAAACTGAATACCGTTCAGCACATTGGTCGGATTGGAAAGGGTCTTGAGATAGAGGGTATTGGTGGCGTAGTCAAAGGAAGCCTTGAACTCCTCCCACGGCATAATATCGGTGCAGTTGTCTTTCGTTACCTCTACTCCCGAAACAGAAATCTCCGGCTCATAGGCAAAGCGGACGGTTTTGTCGTTCAGGTCCTGCGTCTTAAGGGCATTAACCGTAGTCTGCGTGCCGTTCAGATAGACCTTCACGCCGTCTGCCACGCCGTTGAAATTATTGAGATGATCCTCCGAAGCGATACCGTAGATAGTACCATCTTTCAATGTGCCGGAGAAGCCTTTGGGGTATGTTAAAGCAGGGACAGCCATTATTTCTGTTCCGATAGAACCTCCATAGAGATTTACCTTCAAAGGATTACTATAATAATCTTTGTAGAAGAAATGCAGATGCAAATCCGGCTCCTGCCAATAACGCCGGGCTGCATCAACTGTTAGAAAATCTTCTTCATAAGTCTTAAAGGTATATTTATAACTTCTGATAGCGCTTACATAACCTCCATAAATATTTACGGTCATATTCGGATCACTCAAGTATCCTCCGTTTTCATATAGCAAGGATTGCGTGCCGTTATACGCCACTTGATCGGGACGGCATAAAATAGCAGAACACTGATCATTCATTTGATTGAACGATTTTGCGATAATGCTTCCGCCGTATATATTCACAGTGCAATTCACGGCTACCGGATCTTCAAATCGACCCTTTCTATTGACTATACAAGCAGAATTGATATAGTATGTTCCATTATGGAATGTAGGATCTCCAAAAGAAGTTTTTTCGTTCACGAAATGAACCTGACTATCATTAATAATCATTCCGCCTCCTTGGGTGTCGCAGATATTCAGCGTACTATTATCATGCATCTCTATTACATTAGCGTCGGTAGAAGATGTAAGCGTCGGTAGGCTTTTTAATGTTTTACCGTTTAAGTCCAATGTACGGGTAGTATTTGCCGGAATATACAAATAGAAATTGTCTGTAACACCGGTAGAATGGGTAATATTCGCATTAAGACGAATCGTGTCATCAGGCTCTACACAATCGTGAGTCGCAGAATAACCTTGGCAAAGCAAGCCGAATAACTCATTCAGTGTATTGGCTTCAAAGACTCTCCCCGCCTTTGCCGGAAGGGAAACCATCAGCGCGCATAGCGCCAAAGCCATTGAGTAAAGAATACGTTTCATAATAAATAAAATTTAATGGTTGATACTGTTATTTTAGGTGATTGTTTGTACAAAAAAAGCAGCATCATTTCGACGCTGCAAAATTACTGCTTTTCAGGCACATACGCAAGTACCTAAAACTCGCATTTTTGCGGTACTTGCGGCAATAAGGTGTTCTATGGCGGGCTAACGGTGAGGGTTATCCCGCCTCGCGCGCCGCACTTACTCCTGCGGATGTCCACCGGACATCCTTGGTGCGGCTATACCGCTTCATCCAAAACTCGCATTTTACGGCGCTTGCGGCAATAAGGTGTTCTTATCTCGCGATGCTCTCGCCCTTAACTCGGACTGACACTTCGTTAGCCATCCTCGATATGCCGCTCCTTCCGCTTCAACGGACGTACGTATCGGGTCGCGGTGTGGTCGCGGTATGGTCGCGGTATGGTCGCGGTTTTAAGAGGTAATTGACCCGTGATAGGGTGGAATATTGAGCTTTCTTTAGGGCGGCCGGCGGACGGGCGGACGACCATTTCTTATAACTCCCACCCGCGCGTGCGGGGGAATATAGAAACAGGTTGTCCGCCGTCCGCCC
>DEIW01000038.1 GCA_002352705.1 Bacteroidales bacterium UBA2764
TTATCAAACATAGCGCAGCCGCCGTAGCGGCCACATCGGTTCTGGCAACCGCCTGCAAGAATAATGAACAGCGAAACACATCTCTCCCCCTCAAGGGGGAGACGGAGGGGGCTTCCATGACCTTGCGCGTCAATCCCAATACCGGCTACCGCGTGTCGATACTCGGTTTCGGAATGATGCGTCTGCCGGTTGAGGCTGGCGGAACGGCGCGAGAGAACCCCGATTCGCCTATTGATCAGGAAGCGGTGAACGAGATGGTCGATTACGCCCTCGCGCATGGTGTCAATTATTTCGATACCTCGCCTGCGTACTGCCAGGGTCTCTCGGAGCAGAGCACCGGTATTGCCCTTGCGCGACATCCGCGGAAGAACTATTTCATTGCTACCAAGCTCTCTAATTTCTCGCCGGACACATGGTCGGCTAAAGAGTCCAAGGCGATGTTCGAACGCTCGTTGCAATACCTCCAGACCGACTACGTGGACTACCTCTTGCTACACGGCATCGGCATGAGCGGAGGAGGTAGAGACGGCATGGGCGCGTTCTACGGACGGTATATGGAGAACGGCATTCTCGATTGGCTCGTGGAGCAGAAAGCGAAAGGCCGTATTCGTAACCTCGGCTTCTCGTACCACGGCGATGTGAAGGTGTTCGACACCCTCCTTCAGTGGCACGACGAAGGCAAGTACCATTGGGACTTCGTGCAGATTGAGTTGAACTACCTCGATTGGCATTACGCCAACGAGATCAACCCGCGCAACACCGATGCCGATTACCTCTATGCCGAGCTGCACAAACGCGGTATTCCGGCAGTGATTATGGAGCCGTTGCTGGGTGGTCGTTTGGCGAAGCAGCCGGACGCAATCACCGCCAAGATGCGCGAGAAGGACAGCCGCTATTCGCCTGCTGCGTGGGCGTTCCGCTTTGCGGGCAACCCCGAAGGCGTGCTGACAGTCCTTTCAGGAATGACTTATCTGGAGCACCTGAAAGAAAACGTCGCTACCTATTCGCCCCTGGTGCCCCTCACGGCGGAAGAAGAGCAATGGCTCCTGACACTCGCCAGAGATATCTACGAACTGAAAGCCATTCCTTGCACGGCTTGCAACTACTGCATGCCATGCCCGTACGGACTGAATATACCGGGTATCTTTGCGCATTATAACAAGTGCATCGCGGAGGGAATCATGCCTCACACGGATGATCCGTCTAATGAGTTCCAACGCAACCGCCGTGCGTTCCTTGTAGGGTACGACCGCGCCGTGCCATCCGTCCGCCAAGCGGATCATTGTATCGGTTGTGACCATTGCGTCTCCCATTGCCCGCAACGCATTGACATTCCGAAGGAAATGCAGCGCATCGACCGATTCGTCGAGTCTCTGCGGCAACATAATGAATAATAACAACTATCCCTCTTTGAGCTAAGAGGCGCTCTCTAACCTCGGGACGTAAAAACGTGTTTTTGCGGACCGAAGAGCGAGAGCATCCGAGTAACTCCCCATAAAACGGAGTTTTGTGGCGCTTACGAGGATAGCTCGCGCGACATGCATTTAGGTATTACAGAAATCATCATCATCGCTCTCATCGTTTTGCTGCTCTTCGGCGGCAAAAAAATCCCTGAACTGATGAAGGGGCTCGGCAAAGGCGTCAAGTCCTTCAAGGACGGCATGAAAGAAGGCGACGAGGAGCCCAAAAAAGAGGACGAAGAAATTCGTAAATCGTAAATCGTCAAATCGTAAATTAACTTGGCAACAAGTTTTTGGGATCATCTGGACGAACTGCGCAGCGTGCTGATACGTTGCGTAGTGGCGTGGGGTATATGCGCGGTTGCGGCATTCTGCTTCCGCGATGCGCTCTTTGCATTCCTATTCGCCCCTGCCCATCCGGACTTTATCACCTATCGCCTGCTTAGGTACATCATTCCATCATTTAGCGAAGCGGCTCAATCCACCATTCCTATCTCCTTCATCAACACCCAATTAGCCGCCCAATTCACCACCCATATGCAGGTGGCGGCACTGGCAGGAGTGGTGATTGCATTTCCTTACCTGCTCTGGCAGTTATATGGTTTTCTCTCACCTGCCTTGTACCCTCATGAGAAACGCGCAGCCGGACGCATCATCGGTTTCGGTACGGTGCTCTTCCTCTGCGGCGTGGCGCTCAACTATCTGGTCATCTTCCCTTTCGCGTTCCGTTTTCTGGCTACGTACCAAGTGCAGCCGGAGGTGGTGAACCAGATTGCGCTGGACTCGTATGTCTCCACGCTGCTCATTCTCTCGCTGCTGATGGGAATTCTTTTTGAGATGCCGATGGTGGCATGGGCGCTCGGCAAAGCCGGACTCTTGGAAGCCGCATGGCTCAAACAATACCGCCGTCATGCCCTCGTGGCACTCATGATTATAGCGGCGGTCATTACGCCTACGGGCGACGCCTTCACGCTCATGCTCGTCACTATTCCCCTTTACATCCTCTACGAAATCAGTATCCGCCTCGCCGCTTAGGCACGTATGCCGGCAAGAACCAGACGCGTCACTTCTTCCTTACGGTGACCTACAAACTCCCGCACCTGCTCGTCCGTCCGCGAGAGCAGATCTTGGTACATCGGTAGCGAGATAAAGGTAAAGACCGTGAGCGACGCCACACTCATCATAATATCAAACGCATCTACTTTCACCAGCCGCCCTGCCTGCTGCTCGGCTTTCACACGCGCCTCCAGCTGCATGTACAGCATTATGTAGCCCGGCTTTTTCACGAAATTCTCTCTCAGATACTTACGCCGCTCGGGATTGCTGACCAGCTCCTCCAATACGAAATACGGCAACCGCGGGTTCTGCATCAGCGTGTCGAAATAGAGCGAGATAGCCGAGCGCAGGAAATTCTCAAAACTCTCCTCGCTGACCAACGAACGGCTGATGACATTCAGCGCCGCTTCTATCTGCTCCAGAAAAATCTGGCGGAAGAGGTTCTCCTTCGTCCGGTAGTAGTAATGCACGAGCGCCTGGGTACAACCCACTTCATGCGCTATCTGCGTCGTCGAAGTAGCGGCATAGCCCTGCTTGAAAAACAACTCTTGCGCCACCTCGCGGATACGCAACTCCATGGACTCATTGGTCATCTGATCTTGTTCCATATACTGTTTTCTGATTAGTTCTCAATTAAAAAATGCAAGCGGTTCACGACGTTCGCCTCGCTCGTGCCGGCGTCAAAATCCAGAAAGAGCAAAGACAAATCCGGGTATAGCTCTTTGTACTTGCGCTCGATACCTTTGCTGATAATATGGTTCGCGATACACCCGAACGGCTGCAGCGACACCACTTTCTTCACGCCGCTTGCGGCTAACTCACAAATCTCGCCCGGCAAGAACCACCCTTCTCCGAAATCCGCGGCAGAGTTGATGACTTTCCGGCTCGACTGCCAAACATCCATGATATCTGTGAACGGCCGGTAGTACGGGAATGGCGCACAGATGCGGTCGTACACATGCGCGTAGTGCTGCAACAGGCGGTTTACCAATCGTGCCTGCCACGGCTTCAAACCATCCTTGCGAATATGCTGATCCTTGAAAATATACGCGTTCGGAATGGAGGTGGAGAAGAATCCCGTGATAGCCGGAGGCACAACTTCCACGCCGTGCGCTATCAGCCATTTGATGACCTCTTTGTTACTGAACGAGTTATACTTCACATAGATCTCCCCCACGACACCCACTTGCGTCACTCTCTTCGAGTGGTCGCAGAGAGCACTGAACCGCTCCACCGCCTCTGCCATCATCCGCCGCATTCCTTTGTAATCACGCTTGGCGAGCAGTGGTTGCACCGCCTCCAAATAATGGTCGTATAATTCTTTAGCGGTTTTTCCGCCCTCCCTTGAGGGGTGAAGAGCTTTGCTCGATCGAGCGTCCAGTGGACGGTCGTAGAACAAATTCGGGGAGGGGTTAATCTCCCTCGGCGCCGTAGGATAATAGAGTTTGGCTAATGCGTCCGCGAAATAGAGCGCCTCCAAGAGCGGACGGATCAGACGAAGCCACGGCAACTCAAAGCCCGGTTGGTTGTTCTTCTGGTCCGGACCGATAGCCACGGAGATTACCGGCACCTGACTCATCCCGGCTCCCACTAAAGCGTTCTTTATCAGCGAGTAATAATTGCTGGCACGACACTGACCACCTGTCTGGGTAATCGCGACCGCCGTCTTGCTCAGATCATATCTTCCGG
>DEIW01000109.1:0-6797 GCA_002352705.1 Bacteroidales bacterium UBA2764
ATCTCTTGTGCATAGTAATCAGATTGTGCGGCTTGTAAAATATGCGGGAGAATTGATATCGGCACTGCATATTTGGTATCAATCCTGTTCATCAGTTTAACGCCTTCCATTTGCGAAAGACTAATTGGTTCGTATTGTGCTAATATATCTATAACTGTATTCATTTACCCCAGATAGACGTTGAATTGAGCGCTTGATTTAAGGTTCGTATTCCAAATAATCAAACGCGCTGCAAAGGTACTACATTTTGATAAAATAAACATTGCATATTTAATCCCAAAAGTTGCCGAAAACTCGCTTTTCGCAGATGAACCTGCGTTGAGGGGAGAGCGAGATGTGCAACTTAGCGAGAGACGGGATATCCGAGAATAGTATAGCTTTCTCCACCATGGATGATAAGAAGCTGTCCATTCCGTAGTTCTTTTCTACTCTGCGGAAAAATATATGTATCAAGCATATTTTCTGTATTTTTCTCAGCAACATTCAAGCTTGCCATAAGACTATTCATACCTGTTTTCTCATTCCATGTGCCAATATTCGCAAAACGGACTGCATATTTTGGATTATCGGCAATAGACGTTGCCGCATCGGGCATGTAGAGGTGCAAAGCATAATTTCCGACCGGTATATCCACCGGACATTCAAGTGTCTCCTCAATTACCGTTTCCACTCCGTTTGGCAACCATCTTCTCGGGTCCGTTTGCATAGGGAGCAAAAATGTATGTTGTGCATCTTTGAGAACGAGATATACGGGTCTCGGGTTATATAGCGGTGCATATCCTACATTTCTGAGAGAAATAGAGATAGCCATTTTTTCCCCTATTTCTACAGACTCAGGTAGAGAAGCTTCTATCAGCTCATATCGGTACCCCATCTTTCTATTGAGTTCATCGAAGATACCGGAAGTGCGCCATCTGTTGGTAACATCCTCTGAATACTGTGACCCACAGAAAGACCAATGGTAGCGACTCATCTCATCCGGTGCATTTGCATAGATTTTTTGTGCATCCGAACTGCCCTCTACGTTTGTCTCGCCTCCGTTAGGGACAAAAAGCGTTTCCTTCGCAATATAGTTGCGTAATACAGGGTCATCATCCGGTCCGTTTCCGTTCCGTCCGTAAGTACCATCGTTACCCCAGTCCGCAAGGAAGGCATCATTATGATGCCCGATGCGTGCCCTTGCCGAAGAAGAGAAAGCTTCCGTGGAATCAAGCGGCACCTCATCACCGAGATAAGACAGCTTAATAAGCGGATAACGGACAAGCAGGAAACGATCAGGAGGACAAGCATCCAGCATGGCCTTGAGAACCTGTTTCCGGCTATCCGTAAGTGCCTGTGTCTCGTTACCAAAATGACTGCTATAATACCACTCTCCCCACTGGCCTACAAAGCCGGTTTCAAGGACATAAATAACATCTTTATTCTTCTTCCAATGCGGGGCAAGTTGAGCTATATGACGTTTTACCCATGTTAACTCAGCATCATTCTTGCTATTCCAATCATAAGCGAAACGCAAGACACATTTAAAACCATGTTCCCGAAGAATTTGCATATCCTCATCAAAGCCCTGCAAGAGTTTTTCGGAAAGATCCTTCGTCTTATAGTTATACAAATAATACATGAGCATTACGAGTGACTGATTTTTACGATCAGCGTAATTTTCATCTTCTGGATCAAAAAACCAATCCATCTCCGCTTTAACGACATGATTCTTAGTATCCGACAATTTGGTTTCTCCCCCCAACTCTTCCGTAAACCCGCGTTCCGGGTTCGGGAAGATAGAAACTTTATCTGCTGTAAAGAGAACATGGTTCGCACACAACACAGGCAAAGCAATTATCAAGAAAAAAAAGAATGCCGGTTTTCTCATAAGATAATGGGATTTATTGTAAAAAACGTTTTCGTAAGATCTGCATATCCTCATGAGTGAGCATTAATTGGTTATGAAGGTATTCCATCATACCTCCATATTCGCTATCAATAATATCCAAAGTACGAATAAAATTAGGAGTGGAGACGCCCATAAAAGCAAGAATAACATCCTTTTCAGGTTGTCCTCCTCCTTGTGCATCTACTTGCGCATTGAGTGTCGAGACAATACCCCGGTATGCCTCATTAGAGAGGTCAAAATCGGCAATGAGCGTCTCTCTCGTAACGCCAAGTGCAGACATGAGGAATGCAGCCCCCCACCCTGTACGGTCTTTTCCCTGGGCACAATGCCATAATATACCTCCGTCTTCCGGGGCTTCAATAATCAGTCTGAGGAAAGCGGCATATTGGAGTTGTGAGAACTCCGAACGAATAAGCGAGGGGTACATGTTCGCCGCCATGAGTTGAACTTCCGGATAGAAAGAATAATTCACTATGTGTCTATCGAGTTCCAAGAAAGCCTCATCGGGGATTGGTTTTCCAGTCTCTTGCTCCGCCCGCATATCGATTGTAGGGAGTAAATGATGTTGAACCCCCTCTATTTCTCTGTCCGGCACAGCCTGAAACTCCCCCATAGAGCGGAAATCAAAAATCCTACAAAGGTTAAATTCCGTCTTGAGGCGCATAAGATCATTGTCCGACGCATCATGCAGATGAGCGGTGCGAATTAAACGGTGCGGTCGTATTGTACGTCCCCCGCCCGCAGGAATACCGCCAAGGTCGCGCGCATTTACTATATTATCAAAGAGTATTTTCATTTGATTTTGCGCTGTACACACTCTGCAATAAACCGAGCGACCTGGGTCGGCTCCAAACCGTTGACATTGAGAACGAGGTCATAGTTACGCGCATCGTAACGGGTCTTACCGCTAAAAGTTTTAGTAAAATTCTCCCGGGCCTCATCCACCTTATCGATGAGCGCATCCGCGGACCCCTCATTGATATTAAGACGCCGTGCCACTTTGTCTCTGCGGTACGGTTTGTCGGCAATAAGAAAGACCTTGAAAGCATTAGGTTCCTCGCGGAAGATATGAAATCCGGTTCTACCTAAAATTATACACGACTCCTTAGCCGCTAAAGAACGTACAAGGAACTCCTCGTCATCGTACAGGTCCTGGGAAGTTGACTCATACCACCAACTGGGTTTCTGGGATTTAATCACATCCACTTCCTCCTGAGTAAGGTTATAACGTTCCCTTATAGGTTCAAGAAGCTGGCGATCATATAAATTAACGCCTAATATTTTAGCCAGTTCATTGGCAATTTGGCGTCCTCCCGTACCAAATTCACGACCAATAGTAACTACAAATCTCTTATCCATGGTTTATTCTTGTTTAAAAACTTGATTTATCAAATCCACAAACTCTTGATAAGCGAAGGTACCGCTTAATTCTGAAAGCGAAGCAGCCAGTCCTCTATAATGCCATTCGTGGGCTTTTTTGTCCGTACAATGGAAGATTTTCCATAACTCATCTCCTTTCATCTGATAATCCCGCCAGATGGCTCTCATATTACTGAGTTTATCCCCCATAGCTACAATCTTAGCCTCATATGGTGCCGCAGCGAGTCTGTCAATAGCTGCCTGTTTTCGATCATGCCAACTATCTTCTTCAGTTACCCCCTCTGTAAACTGATCACTCTCCGCATGTACCAGATTTGCAATGCGTTCCCCGAAAACCTCCCGGAGTTGTTCATATGTGACATCCGTGTCTTCGATAGTGTCATGGAGCGCAGCAGCAGCGAGCAACTCCTGGTCGGGCGTAATGGTAGCAACAATTTCAACCGCCTCCATAGGATGAACGATATAAGGAAATCCTTTTCCTCTGCGTTCCGTATTATGGTGCGCATTGACAGCAAAAATGATTGCTCGGTCCAAAAGGTCTGTGTCGATAAATTTATTTGCCATAATTATTATCTATATGGTGTATAGTTTGGTCAATAGACAGTACCCTCAAGCATAGCACGGAACTGAGGCATAGGGCAATGGGTGTCGCGCTCAACCATCAGCGTTTTAATTCCAGCGTAAATCTTCACCTCTTTTTCTATTTGTTCCAGATCTGCATCCGGTCCGAAATATTCACGGGCAAAAGCGTCCCAGAACCGACGAGCAGTAGCATTCGACATGTGGTTTACCTCCATTGTCCATTGTTCGTCATTCAGACAGCAGCAGAGATATACCATACCTAAATCAAACATATAATACCCGTAACTAAAGTCGCCGAGGTCAATAAAGTACTGTTTACGCACGCCGTCTTTCTCTACAAAAATGCCGTTTCCGAACTGCAAGTCTCCATGTAATGCGGTGTCCGCATCCGGAGCTGCTGCAATAAAATCATGAATTTTCTGTTTTTGTTCGGGCGTGAAATCGGGATTATCCTCCAACATTTTATAGAATCTGTCCTTCACGCTCTCAAACATGGTAGTATCAACATGCGTGGCATGCAACTTCTTGCAGAGTTGTGCAAATTCTCGCGCATACTCTTCCGTACGTTCCGGTTCATCACCACAGGCACGAGAATAGGAACGCTTTCCTTCCATTCGGCGGAAACGTATACCTACCTGTTTTCCGTCCGTAACCAAGTCTCCCGGTTCTGGCGTAGGAATCCCTATCTTATATACTTTCTGCGCCAGCTCCAACTCTTTTTCCGCCGCTTCGAAATTACGGAAATAGAGTTTCATCATGACTGTAGGGTCCGTCTTATGGTTATAACTGGCACCGTTCGCACCTTCTCCGGTACGTACATAATCGTCTAAATTAATGAGTTTGGGTTCCATAATGCGTTATAATATTTTATTCATAAAAGGTAAATTGGATGCTTGTTCAAAAGTGAGTTCCGCCAGGGCGTTATTTTGGGAGTTATGTCCATTGATAGCATCGAACATCCTTTCGAGTCCGATTTTACCTCCTCCGGTAGAGAGAATACAAACAATACATACATTCTGCAAACCGATAGCCGAGGAGATGATATCAAGGTCTGTGTTTCCCAATTGATGACGTGCAAGGAGGTATGCATCCTCCCGGTAAGCTTTGATAAGCCTGTCCACATCACCCAAGGTATTGCATTTGAGAGCCTTGAGGACACGCAAATATCTGACGAGCGGCACCTCCTGAATTTCTGCCTGATTGAGAGCAGCTATTCGTTTGTTGAGAGAGTCCAGAGGTCCGACCTGCAGGTAACTACGGAAGGTGTCTCCGTCCAAGAGTACGTCATCCAGTTTACCGTTCTGCACCAGATTTTGTACACGTCTGCGGTAATCGGTAATCTCTGTCCGGATGCGACTGAACTCATCATCCGCCATTTCAAGCATTCCTGCCAAACGGTTCATGCGCCGCATATACTCACGCGGGATTTCTATCCCTGACTTATATCCGATATCATGGTTTATAGCCGCCCAGGCATGCTGGAGCGTAGTACGGAGCTGGAGCTCGAAACGAATATCATACCCGGGCAAGCGGCATATATAATGAAGCGAGTTATAGCCAAAACTGTCCAACTGGTGCAGCCGTCGCTTGTCCACCGAATTCTCCCAATCAATCTCAAAGAGTTTTTCCGCGATAGAAGCGATGCGGTCCACGTCATCGGTATAGAAAGTAATGATTCGCGCCCCGAGGATGTCGGTAATATCACCGAGCGTAGCATACTTGGCGCCTTTGAGCGCCAGCTTGCCGGTGAGCGATTCCTCCGTCTTCACCCGTGCTTCGATAGCCGTAACGATAATCCCATTCCGTTCGAGAGTTTCCCTGAGAAGAGCAACCACCTCTTCTTTCATCTTATTGAGCATAGGTATCGCCTCCCTATACTCGTCAAGGATCATCTGGCAATGCAAGTCAGGAACATCCATTATTGTATTTCAAAAAGGCTGATAAAACCGGTCATCATAAAGACCTGACGAATATCGGCATTGATAGAACGAACGATAACTTTTGAGCCGTTAGCAGCTGCTTCCTTGCGGATAGAAAGGAAAATCCGCAGACCGGAAGAAGAAATATATTCCAATTGCGAGCAATCCAGAATAATCTCTTTGTTCCGAGCTTCTAACAAAGGTTTAACCGCTTCTGTAGTAGGAACTGCAGCAGCGGTGTCCAAACGACCGATAAAGGAAGCAACAATTTGGTTGCCATGTTCTTGAATTTTAGTGTCCATATTATGTACTATTTATTTTGCATTGAGTTTCAAGCCGGGTCAATCGGGATATTTTTGACAAGGGTAAGGATGTTTTTATCTTCCACCCTCTCGTACCGGATTTCGTCCATGAGTTGGCGTACCAAGTGAATACCAAGCCCACCGATATTCCGTTCCTCCGCGGGCAAGGAGATATCCGCCTCCTCCTTACGAGTGGGATCAAAAGGAATACCGCTATCCGAGATTGTGAAGATCAGTTGCTTGCCGTCAGGTGTGACATTCTCCAGATATTCGACAAATACTTTACCGTCATTTCTACCGGGATAAGCATACAGCATCACATTGCTGACAGCCTCCTCAAGAGCGAGGTTGATAGGCATATTCAGTTTCTGAGGAACGTTTAGCCCTTCCACCCATTCCGCCAAAGTTGGTATTTGCTGGATGTCATTCCTCATGATAATAGCAGGAATCTGGTATCTGATAGCCAGCATTGTCAGGTCATCGCTCTGCGGTGCATTGCCGACAAATCGCTTCACTTCCGCTTCCATATGCTCTACTATCTCTTGCGGTCTGAGTCCGGCGAACAAAGGCAGGAAACCGAGCATGCGTTGTTCTCCGAACTGAGCATTCTCAGCGTTCTCCGCCTCGGTAAGCCCGTCCGTATAGAGGAAAAGCAAATCTCCCCGTTGGAGCTGTGTCTGCTGCGCTACATATTCAAATCCGGCCAATACGCCTATCGGCAGG
>DEIW01000109.1:6818-8233 GCA_002352705.1 Bacteroidales bacterium UBA2764
AGCACCTCAATCATCGTGCCATTCAATACAGGAGCGTTATGTCCGGCATTACAGTAAGCCAACAGACCACTATCCATATCCAAGACACCGACAAAAAGCGTGACGAACATGTTTTCGTCATTTTGCTCTGCGATCGTGTTGTTAATCTCTTTTGCTATCACCGCCGGGTCTTCGGCATGCGCAGTAGTGCTTCGGAACAGGGAACGGATAGTAGCCATGATGAGCGATGCAGGAATTCCTTTTCCGCTGACGTCGCCGACACAGAAAAAGAGTTTGTCATGCCGCACGTAAAAATCATAGAGGTCCCCTCCGATTTCTTTAGCAGGCTGTACCATGCCGTAGATATTGAGGTCCGGTCTGTCCGCAAAAGGCGGGAAGACCTTCGGCAGCATTGCGTTTTGAATAGTCTGTGCGATCACTAATTCTCCCTCCATCTTCTCCTTCTGAGAGTTGACAGCCATCAGATTTTGGAGGTTCCTGCCCGCTCTGTACATGATAAAAATCAACAATAAGAGGTCGAGCAGCATGAGGAGCGTAATCCAGAAGCCCACCCTTCTGAGTTCCGCAAACAAGATATCTTCCGGGATAATGATGGAGAGATGCCATCCCGTGGCGTCAATCTCCTTATCGAAAATCATGTACTTTCGTCCGGGCGTAGTGTCCGGGCGGGCAACGATATCCATACCCGTAGAGGATTGAATAGAATAATAACTATCTTTATAAACCTGCAAATACTCCGACACCTTGTACAGGCGTGAGAGCGACAGGTCGATACAAACAACCGCCACCACTTTTCCTAACGCATCCTTGACCGGATACGAACAACTGACCACCATCGTCTGTGCTCCGGCGTCGTCTAAATAGGGTTCGGACCACCATGCACTATCAATCGTGAGGCCGTTGTTAAACCACTCCGACTGGAAATAATCATGGTCCGGTCCGCCTATCTGCCGCGTGAAGATTTCACCGTCACCGGATTTATCATTCCTGCTACTGCAGACCTCAAACCACCTCCCCTGAGAGGCATAATAGTCCGGCGTGAAAGCTATTCCGGCACTCTCTACGTCTTCAAGGGTCTCTAACAGAGTGTGGGTGCAGTCATACATAGCCCGAGGATTAGCAAGGTTTTTCTCCGCCATATTGGCCAAGATTTTAGCAGCAGCCTCCATCTCCGTCGTAGCAGCATTGATTTCCAATTCCGCCGCCCTCAATTCGGCTTTCGCCCTATATACCGCCTCGTCTTTAATCGCCGCACGGCTGAAGAAATACTGCACGCACGCGATGGACTCCAAGGCTATAGCGGCAACCAATAACAGCCAGAACCCGGCATGCGAGTTCAGTTTTCTTTTCGATTTATCTGTTTTATAATAAATATGTTTTCGGGTGCAAAGTTACAACTTTTTTTTTATATACGC
>DEIW01000083.1:0-356 GCA_002352705.1 Bacteroidales bacterium UBA2764
AAATGAAATAATTGTTGGTAATGTTTTCATTGTGGGGTTGTAACCCTGCTGCGGTTCAGCGCCGCAAGGCTTAACACTTTAACGTTTTAACGATTTAACAGTTTAACTTAAACATACGAATATTTATCATTAAATGGCACTTCTTTGGCATAAAATGAGTTTTTGGGACAGAGACAGATAAAAAAATCGCCCCGAGGGACGATTTTTAAGGTGAAAAGTGATATAGGAAGGGGTTACTTACATCCCTTGAAAGCGTTTTTGCCGACGGTGACATCGGGTGCGAAAAGGGGTGTGCGTAGGTATCTGCAGTCGGTGAAAGCGTCTGCTCCGATAGTACGCAGGCTGTCGTTCCATTG
>DEIW01000083.1:390-630 GCA_002352705.1 Bacteroidales bacterium UBA2764
ACCTCGCGCAGGCTCCGGCAGTTATAGAAAGCACCGTCTCCGATGGCCTTCAGCGAGGCGTTGAGTTGTACTTTCTGCAGATTGATACACTGGGCGAAAGAGCTCTTCTCGATATTTTGCAGGGAGGCAGGGAGGGCAATCTCCTCCAGCATCTTACATTCCATAAACGCCCCTTCTTCTATGAGATGTATATGATCGACGAGTGCGATGCCCCTGAGTTGCTGGCAGTTACGGAAAGCT
>DEIW01000083.1:664-5387 GCA_002352705.1 Bacteroidales bacterium UBA2764
GCGCGTACGCCGATGCGGAACGTCGATTTAGGGATATTGATTTTCTCGAGCGCGAGACATCCGTCCAACGCTTCGTCACCGATAGCGTATAGTCCGTCCGGCAGGTCGATACGGTAGAGCCGTGTACAGGACTGGAACGCCTGTTTGGGGAGTGAGTTGATGCCATCGGGGATAACCACCTTACGCAGTACCGCACATCCGGCAAAAGCCTGTTCGCCCATGAAGACGAGTGTCGGCGGGAGCGTTATCTCCTCCAGATTGGAGCATCCGGCGAAGACACCAGCGTCCAGACGTCTGAGATGCGCAGGGAGCGTGATATGTTTGATAGCCCGGCACATGAAGAACGTAGCGGGTTCGAGAATCTCTATCTTGTCGCTGAGGACCTGTTCGCGGAGGTTGACACATCCGTAGAAGACGCCTGCGCCGAGGGAAAGCAGGTCTTTCGGCAGCGTAGCCGTTTTGAGGACAGGGCAGTTATAGAAGGCAAAATTGCCTACCGTGCGCACGGAGGCAGGGATGGTGACTTCGGTCAGTCCCTCGCATTGGTAGAAAGCGGCGGTAGGGATAGCCGTGACGGTCTCGGGGATAATGACCGAACGGAGGTTCTTACGGTTGGCAAAAGCCCGCTCGGCGATGAGGCGGATAGGAATCTTGTTCTTGAAGATATATTTCGCGGGCAGGTTATTATTGGTAGCCACCAGACAATCGTCGATGATGAGCGCACCTTTCTTCCATTTCTTGTCATTGGCATAGATGCCGCACCCGAGGAAAGCGTCTTCGCCGATAGATGTGACGGTCTTGGGAATCACCACTTTCTGGAGGTTCTTGCAATCCCGGAAAGTCTCATGGTCGATGCGCGTGAGTGAGGCGGGCAGTTCGACACGCTGTATGGCTTTGTTTCCGGCAAAAGCGCCTGCGGCGATGATTTTCGTGCCCGCGGGAACGACAAAACGGGGTTTGATAGTCTTGTCGGTAGCAATCAGGATACTATCAATCCATAGGCATCCGTCCGCCCAGTTGGCTTTGTTGAGCATGATACCTGTGCCGTCGAAAGCGGAGCGGTAGATGCGCTGAATAGTCTTCGGCAGTACGATAGCGGAGAGGTTCTTGCAACCCTTGAAAGCCTTGTCTCCGATAGCGGTGACAGTATAGGTGTTCTGGCCTACGGAGATTGTCTCGGGGATAAGCAGTTCTCCCGAGGCTTTGGGGTTACTGACCACTTCCGCCGTGAGATGGTTGTCATCGACGGAATAGAACACATCCTGGTACTGCGCCTCTTCGGCATTAAGGGTTAACACGGCGACCGGCAGCATTATAGACAGCATCGCCTGCTTGAATGAAAAGTTGGCCATTTTTAATATATTTATGATTGATGATTGATGATTTATGATTGATAGTAGAGATACCGGTAGGGATATCCATTCCCATCTGCAGAAGAATGGCATTCTCGATGAGTTTCTTGCCGTCCGGGGTGAGGTAGGCAGTGGAGTACTCGGAGACACCTATCATAATCATCCGTTGGGGAAGGGTAGTACCGTTACAATCAGTGCCGGCAGGCAGGATAGCAATAGAGGATGCTTCGTTGTTGGAAACCGGCGAAGCGAGGCGCTCTACGCCTTCTGTTGCGGTCCAGGCGGAGATAGCGGTGACGGCATTGGTGTTGTAATCAGAGAAGAGCTGCAGTTCGCCCTCAGTGACGGTGAGTCCCCTGAAAAGCGGATGCTCCGGGACGGAGACATAGACGGACAGGTCGGAGGTATTCACCGCCGTACCCCATCCCCATACGGTGGATTTGAGCAGGAAGGGTTTGAGGAGCACCATAGGTTTGTTATAGCCTTTGAGGGGCACGAAGCCCGGCGCTCCGCTGTTGGGCTTGCTACCCAGAACAATCACCTCGTAAGAGCTGTAATCAACGGTATTGTCCGTGGCGTCCGTCTCAATGACCAGCAGCGAGTCATTCTGCCGCAGGTAGGTTAGCAATGCCTGATCTTCCGAGGCTCCGGGAAGTGTCACAAAAGCCACCCGGCGGGCTTGGACGGACTTGACGTGAATGACCGCGGAGAGCGATACATTCTCCATGTCCGAGACTGTGGTGACGGTGATGGTATAGGTGCCTGCCTCTTTCGGCGAACCCGAGAGAGTGAGGGTCTGATTGTTATTGCTGATCTTATGGGTGATACCATCGGGCTTGGCGGAGCAGGACAGCTTGGTAGCCGCTCCTCCCCATTGGAAGACAATCGGCGCAATCGAGTCGCCCTGCAATATCCATTGCTCCGCATTCCCGGAGGTACACACCACATAGGGCCGGACGATACCGTCCGTCTCATAGCACCCGAGGTCAGGAGCGTCCCCCATATATGCCTGGCCTACATCCACACCTGCGTCGATGAGTTTGGAGCCGTCGGCAAGGCGCATGAACGTACCCTCGGGCAGAGAGCCGTCAGCAGCTCTCGGAGCCAGTAGCTGCGTGGTGTCCAGCGAACGGAAGTCAGCGGCGGTGCAACTGAAACCACTGTTCCAAGTGTTATGGTCATTCGCCGCTACGGTTTTCGATTCAGGCTGGTCCGCTCCCCTGCCTTGAAAACTGACGTTATTACGTATATGATTGGTACCGAAAGCGGTGGTAAAGCCGAAGTTGACACCGTTATCATACGCCGAGTTATTATATACCCACATCGTGCCACCGTTGTTATTCTGGTCAAATCCGCGTGCGTTGTTGGCTACAGCCATCGAATGATGGATGAGAATCTTATGGTCCGTGCCCACCGAAGTAGTGCCGTTCGACTGCGCGCCGCCCATCTTGAATCCGTTGCCGTTACCTTGGCACGGGTATTTCTCAAGAGAGATAGTGATGGTCTTTCCGTACCGGTCGGTCATCTGGGTGCCTACCTTGGCATCAAACCAAGCCTTGTCGGTAGTGAGTGCCCGCGGGTTCTTAGTCATGTCATAAAATGCAGGTCCGTTCTGGTAACAGACGCAGTTCTCGATAACCGTATTGGAGTTGCTGATACGCTGGAAGAAGTCCCATCCGTCGTCGGAGTTGTTCCATGCGCGGCAACCGATGTAGTGGTTTCCGTCTCCGGTAAACTGCTTGTCCGCAAACCCGTCTGCGTTACCGCCGAAATTGGCGGTGGTGCCGGACATTGTCTCGTAGTCGAAGTTATCGTGGGAATCCACATTCTTGATGATGTTATTGCCGCCTTTCTTCATCTGGCATCCCGTGTCGGCAGAGCCGTATATGTCCAGATTCTCGAAGATGCAGTATGAGCCTTCGTTATAGAGGTTGTTCTTGCCCGACCAGGCGATAGCGAGGTCTTTGATATGCACGTAGAGCGAGCTGGCATGTATAGACACACCGCGTACGCCATAGGCTACTTTGTGGAAATCCAGTACCGCCTTCTCGCCCGGGTAACCGGAGATGACGATATATTTGGATGCCGCGCCTTGTTTGTTGATGCTGAACTTGTCGGCAAACTCATACGTGCCGCCCAGGAGGTAGAGTGTGTCTCCTCCGTTTTTAAGGGCTGCTACGCCTTGTGCGAAAGTAGCAGGCGAGGTGTAAGACGAGCCGTCTCCTCCGCCGGAAGGAGAGGCAAAATACGTTGCCGGAAAGGCGGGAAGTGCCATGATTGCAAGAAGCAATGCAGTAAGTATCTTTTTCATGATCGTATAAAATGAAGTTTCAACCGTATCATAGTATATAGGATAATCCCTTTTCCTTTGAGGGAAGCCTGTCGTCCTTTCTCTCTCAGTGCTTTGAAGAGCCGCTGTTGGTCTTCGGGATGGGAGGAGGCGGTGGTGCTGAGCGGATTGAGGGTGTAGAGGTATCCGGCGTAACGGATGACCCGTGTCTTAGCCCCGCTGAGCCAAAGATCGGCGGAGAAAAGGACGTCCTCGTAGATAAATCCCTCGGTAAAAGCCAGATGTTTGATTGCGTCCCTGCGATAGAGCCGCATGCAAGGTGAGGTGAAGCGGTATTGATGAAGCGGTGAATGCGTAGAGATGACCTGCGCCGAAGGGGTGATACGCCGGTATCCGCTCTGCACATAATCTACTCCTCCGATAGCCGCAAGATGCTGTTCGCACCAGTCGCTCTCTATCCGGTCATCGGCATCCACGAAAGCGACGAACTCCCCTTTTGATTGTCGAAACCCTGTATTCCTCGCTACCGACTGACCCTTATGGGACTGTGGAATAACGCGTATACGTGTGTCACGCGAGGCGTACGCGCGCGCTATAGATAAGGAGTCATCCGTACTGAGGTCATCTACCAACAGAACCTCGATGTCCTGCACCGTCTGGGCGAGGAGGCTGTCGATGCATGCTGGCAGATAGGATGCGGCATTATATACAGGAACAATGATGCTGATCATCGGATAACGGATTTGATGATTTGTAGTATTTGGTCGCTCTGTGCATTCCGGGAGAAGAGGCTTTTGTTCTGTATCTTGCGATGGGTGTGTCCTTTGGTTTGCCATTCGCGGTATATCTCTATGATAAATCTCTTGACGCTCTCAACCTCGGAGGCAGCAAGTCCGGCATTGGTCTCCTCAATGACCTGCGCCAGGCATTCCTCATCGCTGCGGACGCAGAGAACAGGTTTCTCCACTCCCATCGCTTCAAAGAATTTCGTCCCCATGATGCCATGGGCGCCCTCGGGTGTGCTCTTGCAGGTGAGTACCAGCAGGATGGATGAGCGTTGCAGGAAAGTGAGGAGTTCGGA
>DEIW01000083.1:5412-9264 GCA_002352705.1 Bacteroidales bacterium UBA2764
GTTCGGATTTTGGGATATAGCCGCTGATGTCGCAGTACGGCTCCAACCCGTATTGCGAGGCCATCCGGCGCAAAGGGAGGATAGAACCCTCGTCCACATGGAAGACGAGCCTCAAGTCCCGTTGCATGGATGGTATCTCTTTAATCAACTGCTCCAAGGCTTCGAAAACCAGCCTCGGGTCGCGGAAGAGGAGGTTGTATATCTTTCCGGCATAAGAGATGATGAACTCATGCATTCTGACCGCTCTGGGATAAAACTCATCCTTGTCAAAGCCGTTATAGACGAGATGGGTATTCGGGTTATAGCGGCTCAGCACTCCCTGATGCCAAGGCGAGATGGTGATCACATGGTCTGCTGCTTCCAAGACGCGGTTGCGCCTGCGTATGTTGACTGCGGAGAAGATCCGGTGCGCCATGCGGTTCATCCACGTCGAGGAACCGAGCGAGAAGGTGTTGAAGGCAATCTTGCCCCATTGCTCGGCAATATCGCGGATGTCCACTATAAAAGGCTTATCATATTTGCGCGCGAGACGGAGGGTCGTTTGGAGCGGGAAATAATAACACGTGGAGCAGAAGATAACATCGAAATCCGCTACTCGCACCTGTGATTCGATGAAACGCATGAACTCCTTTTCCCGAGCGTCAAAGATCTTGTCTGCGATATATCTGTGTCTCTCATTGCCGGATTGGTAGTAGGCGGTCTGGTACCATGTGCCGCAATCGTCCGAGAAAGCCGGAACACCTTTCTCCCTGTCGCTGAAAACGACACAATCCCATCCTTTGCCGGTTAAATGCCGGCATAAGCTGACGACCCTCGGCGCGAACGCCGGCGGAGCAATGCTGTCGGTTAATATCAGGATTTTATGTGACATAAGATATCTATGATTTGTTCGGCGGAGTGTCCGGAACCGTATTCGTCAATCGGTTGCGGCTCAAAAGGCATCCTGACAGCTTGTAAGATACGTTCGGTATCGGTTCCCGCCAAGCGGTTCCATCCCGCCTTTAGCGTCTCAACCCATTCCGACTCGTCGCGCAAGGTGACACATGGCGTGTGTTGGAAGAATGCTTCTTTCTGAATGCCGCCGGAGTCGGTGATGATGAGCCGTGCCTGCCTCTCCAGTGCCAACATGGCGGTGTAGCCTACGGGTTCAATGAGTTGTATCATGGGAGCCTTCCGCAGCGCCTGCTGCAAAGACCGTGTACGTTCGATGGTTTTGCGCGTATGCGGATGCACAGGCCAAAGAACAGGCATCCCGACTTGAGCCAAGGCAGCGATGATGGATGTCAGAGCCTCGGTGTTTTCTGCCGTAGAAGCCCGGTGAACCGTCGTGAGGGCAAAAGTCTTCGGTTCCAATCCGTAGGAGAGGATAATCTGCCTCTGCGCCGCTTCGTCCGGCGTGAAAGCCAACGCGGCGTCGTACATCACGTCGCCTGTATGGTACACGCCCCGGGAAATACCTTCGCGCCTCAGGTTCTCCACGGCGGTAGTAGTGGGACAGAAAAGCCATGAGGCAATCCGGTCTGTGGCTATGCGGTTATATTCCTCCGGCATGGCGTCGTTGAAACTGCGGAGCCCGGCTTCTATATGTGCTACGGGAATAGCGAGCTCATGCGCCGCCTCGGCACCCGCCAGCGTGGAGTAGGTGTCTCCATAAACGAGGACGATATCCGGTTGTCCGGCACGCAGGATAGGCAGGATAGCCGCTTTCATCTTAACGGTATCGTTGCCGCAGTCCAGATGCCATTCAGGCGCAGGGATGTCTAACTGGGAAAAGAAGAGGTCACTCATGTTATAGTCATAGTGCTGGCCTGTGTGCAGGATTGATTCCTGAATATCCGCGCCGAGCAAGGCTTTCTGACGGATAGCCCTGCTCACTACTGCCGCTTTGACAAATTGCGGTCGAGCGCCTATGACGGTAATGATTCTCATTGCAGCAATGCCAGTATCTTAGGGTACAACGAGCGGTGGTAAGTATCCCCGGTGAAAATAGAGTTATGCCATAAGAGGCACAGGTCTCCGTGATGGAGACGGACCTTGTCTATCAGCCGTTCGCAAAGGAAATACGCTTCGTCTTCGCTGAGGTGCATATAATTGTCCTGACTCAGGGTGTTGTCCATCACCATCAGGGGATGGAGGGTAAGAGGTGTCAGACGCATGTTTTTGGGGTTAATCCATCTCACCGCGCGTGAGGTCTGGAGACGGAATCCGGCTGCGTCGGCAAACCCCATCGTGAAATCATCGGTGTAGCCGGCATCTGCGAGCCGCTGCATCTGGTCAATATCACATCTGAGATAGTGTGCGCGGTACATCCTGCTGTACTGGACAGGCGGAATGGAGCCATAGTAACTGCCATGTACACCCAGGTACGCGTTATTATGGCGCAGCATATGTTTAAGACGCTTGAAATCGCGCCCCCATAAAGGGTATTGCGGATAATCATATCCTTTGCCCGGAGTGCGTTTGACGAAATAGATGGTCTCTGCCGCAGGAATTTTATCGTCCTGCTCCATCATCCACGGGAAAGTGTAGATAGGGTCGCAATGGATATTGCGGATGGCATCCCATACCTGTTTTCCCTCGCCGCGGAGTATTCCTCCTACCGCGCCGCGCAAATGCCGGTAGCGGGAGATGGCATCTATGTCATGCGTGAGGTATATATGCCCGAAACCGCTTTCCGGGAGCGGGCAGTTGAGCAGTTTGAGGAGGAGCCGTGCGTACTCGTCCAGACGGGGAATTTGCAAGCGGCTCTTATAAGAGAGAACAGAGAACCGTGCGGCAAAACGGCCGTGCTCGTCACGTTGCGCATTGATGAGTTCTTCGGCACGCGAGGTGAAGAAAAAGGCAGAATAGACGATGTCCGTCCGGATAATCGCTTTGCCTTTCGCCGGTTGCTCCACCTCCGGCTTTTTGAGTTCGGGAACCACCAGTTCTTTACCCAGATAACCATTCGGCACAATAATCACATCGTACGTCTCCAACGCCTTTTCATCGTCGGTGTACGCTACTCGTTTGGCGGCTTCGGCATCGCCGTAACAGAGCCAAGTGATGAGGTAATTGACAATCAGGTCATTTTCGCATGTACTCATTTTCACATTTACTCATTTAGTCATTTAGGATCTCCCATTCATACATCTTCTGCTCAATCTGGTGTTTGACAGATTCGTATTTCTGAAAATTCTCTTGTGTCTGGTTTTCGGGCAAGGCAAGGAGTTGCTCCATCTCTGCCTGCTGTGTCTCAAGGGCCGCAATGGCATTTTCGACCTCCGCTATCTGCTTCTCTTTCTTGCGTTTCTCGGCAGCAGCGGCTTTCTGTGCCGCGTAGTCGAGTTTGGCATTCGAGGGCTCTACAGGAGTCTGACCTTGGCTTTGACCGTCGTTTGACCGTCGTTTGACCGTCGGGATTGACCCGACTCCGGCTGTATTTTGAGAGAGCGGATTCCTACGGTTCAGTTCATCGAGTGAGGTGAGTCTCTTTGCTCTCAGAAAATCATATATTCCGCCGAGGTGCTCTTTCACTCTGCCACCGCCGAATTCATACACTTTGGAGACGAGTCCGTTGAGGAAATCGCGGTCGTGGCTGACGCATATCAGAGTGCCGTCAAAGTCCTGCAGCGCCGCCTTGAGGACATCTTTGGACTGCATATCCAGATGGTTGGTAGGCTCATCAAGGATGAGGAGGTTGCAGGGTTCGAGCAGCAGACGGATCATCGCCAGACGGCTTCTCTCGCCTCCTGAGAGGACTTTGACTTTCTTGTCGGATGCCTCTCCGCCGAACATAAACGCGCCGAGTATGTCTCGTATCTTGGTGCGGATGTCCCCCACCGCCACGTAGTCGATGGTCTCAAAGACCGT
>DEIW01000083.1:9318-9486 GCA_002352705.1 Bacteroidales bacterium UBA2764
AGGGCAGCCTGGTTCTGGGCAAAGTACCCTATCTTGACATTATGCCCGATTTTGAGCGTCCCGAGGTAATCCAACTGGCCCATGATACACTTGACGAGGGTGGATTTACCTTCTCCGTTCTTGCCCACAAAAGCCACTTTCTCGCCCCTTCGGATGGTGAAGGTGACG
>DEIW01000086.1 GCA_002352705.1 Bacteroidales bacterium UBA2764
CATGGAGTTTGTGCCGATTCCTTCGATGGAGGCCGCACGGGATGTCATCCTTGAGATTGTTAAAATGGTTGCTGCGCAACGTTAAAGGGTTAAAATGGTTCACTGCGTGAACGTTAAACTGTAAAATCGTTAAATTATATATATATGTTAAAAACAACTCCTTTCACCGAGGTGCATAAGGCTCTCGGCGCCAAGATGGCAGAGTTCGCAGGCTTTGAAATGCCTATTCAGTATCCAACCGGAATCAACCAAGAGCACATGATCGTTCGCGAGGGCGTCGGTGTGTTCGACGTCAGTCATATGGGGGAATTCTGGGTAAAGGGTGAGAATGCACTGGATTTTCTGCAGTACATAACCACCAACGACCTCTCAGTTATTGCAGCCGGCAAAGCCCAATATACCTGTATGCCGAACGGCAAAGGCGGTATTGTTGATGACCTGATCATCTACAAATACTCAACTACCAAATACCTGATGGTCGTCAATGCCGGTAATATAGACAAGGACTGGGCTTGGGTCAATAAGATCAAAGATGAAAGTTTAAAGTTTAAAGACGCAGACATTCGTCTGGAGAACGCTTCTGATCGCTATGGTCAGTTAGCCGTTCAGGGCCCGAAAGCGACCGAGTTGCTGCAACTCTTGACGGACGCTGATCTGAAGTCTATCGACTACTATGCTTTCCGCGAATGGAGTTTTGCGGGCGTTCCCGGTGTTATTCTCAGCAACACGGGCTACACCGGTGCCGGTGGATTCGAGCTTTATTTCCCCGCAGAAAAAGGCAAACAGATATGGGATGCCCTATTCGAAGTAGGCAAGCCTTTCGGTCTGGCACCGATAGGTTTGGGCGCGCGCGACAGTCTGCGTCTCGAGAAATGGTACTGCCTGTACGGCCATGACATCGATGACTCCACATCGCCGCTGGAGGCAGGCTTGGGATGGATTACCAAACTGGATGCCAAGGATTTCATCGACCGCGACTACTTGAAACAACAGAAAGCCGAAGGCGTAAAACGCAAACTGGTTCATTTCGAGTGTCAGGAGCGCGCCATCCCGCGGAACGGCTACGACATATGCAACGAAGCCGGTGAGCACATCGGAAACGTAACCTCCGGTATCATGCTTCCAAACACGAAAACAGGCATCGGAATGGGGTATGTGCAAACCGCTTACGCCAAGAAAGGCGAAATCATCTACATCAAGATCCGCGAGAAACTAATCCCGGCAAAGATAGTATAAGGTGAAAGATGAAAGGTGAAAGGTAAAAGGGGAATGAGTAAGAATGTGGCATTGGTACTGGGTTCGGGAGGCGCAAGAGGGTTAGCCCACATCGGAGCCATCGAAGCCATGGAAGAACGCGGCTATACCATCAGCAGTATAGCCGGTTGTTCCATGGGTTCCATCATTGCCGGAATGTACGCAGCGGGGCAACTTGAGGAAGCCAAAGAATGGTTTCTGAGCGTTGACAAGCAGTTAATACTCCGAATGATGGATATCAACCTACTGAGCGGTAATTCCATCGTCAAAGGCGAACGCATCATCAAAGAATTAGAGAAAGTTGTTCCGGACCGGCCTATAGAGCGACTGAACATCCCTTGCACCATTGTCGCATCAGACATGGTGAGCACTGAAGAGGTGCTATTCCGAAGCGGCAGTCTTTTTGAGGCAGTTCGCGCTTCAATCAGTATTCCGCTTTTCTTCCAACCGGTACAAATCGGCGAACGATTATTGATAGACGGCGGCATTCTGAACCCTCTTCCGCTGCATGCAGTAGAACGCACGGAAGGCGATATTCTGGTAGCCTCCGATATCAGCGGCAAGGATAGCATGCCTACCGAGGAAATCCCGGCTCCAATAGATGTACAGGGCAAGTTGGACGAGATAGCCGCTAAAGGTATCAGCATCCCAAAATCATGGGAGAACCAGTTGCGCCGGCTAGGCAAACGCGTAGATATCATCCGTGAGCAACGCGCCAAAGACATAAGCCGAAATATCAATTATTTCAACATGTTAGACCGGATGAGCGACATGCAAATCCAACAAAACACACTATTATCCCTCCGTCTCACCCCTCCCGACGTACATTCCGTCATGCGTCAATATGCCTACAAGACCTTCGATTTCGACAAAGCAGAGGAGATTATCGCTTCCGGCAAAAAACTGATGAACGAGGCTTTGGACAAATATGAAAAACCGTAGAGAGTATATTATCCGCAAATCCATGGAGTTATACGCTCTCAACGGCTACAGGAATGTAACCATTACCGATTTGCAGAACGCGCTGGAGATGGGACGCGGGTCTTTTTATTATTATTTCAAGGACCAAGACGAGCTTTTTCAGACCTGCATGGAGCGTTACTTTCTGGAGCCCAAACAACGTGCACTGAACAGCATTCCGGAAAACTCCGGCATAGACGAAATGATAGCCGGCATATTAAGCTACCTGCATAGTCTGGAAGAGGCGTTATTGAGTTTCGATGTCAAAACCATCAATACTTCCAACGTCAACGAACTGATGTTCACCGCCTACAGCCTTTTCCCTCCTCTACACCGCAAAGCCCAACGTCTGGCACTAAAAGAGTTAGAACTCTGGCGTAAAGCCATTTATCACGACCAACGCACAGGCGTCATACGCGCTGATATTGATCGTGAGCAGATTGCATTGATGTTCTCACATATCAAGAACAGCTATGATCCGGGCATGGGGAAAACCCAGATGGACTTTTCATTATTGGCAAAAACATATTCTGAATTTCACCATTTATTGAAAAAGTTATAAAAAAGTGCTGTTTTCGAACGCGCATTCGAAAATAATATAGTACCTTTGCATTCGAAAACAGAAAAACTACATTTTATGTCCACAAAACACTATTTGTCTTATTTACAAGAAACTATGCTCCGCCGTTGGGATTGTATGGCTTTAGCCGACCTTGACGGTGACAACAAATACACCTATGCTCAATTAGCCGCAGGCATCAAACGTCTCCATGTGACATGGAAGGAAATGGGCATCAAAGAGGGTGACAAAATAGCATTATGTGGCAGAAACTGTGCCAATTGGGGGCTACTTTTCCTGGCAGCAGAGAGCTATAAAGCCGTGGTAGTCAGCATTCTTCCGGATTTTACTGCAGACGGCATCTACTCCCTGGTTGACCATTCAGAAGCTGTGCTGTTATATGTAGGTCCGAACGTAAAGAAAAAAATAGACACCAAGCAAATGAAGGGGCTGAAGGCAACCATCTTCATGGACGACATGACCATCGTAGATGCCGACGAAGCCACCCGGAAAGCCTATGAGGGCGCAGCAGCTGTGTTCGAGCAAACCTACCCGAATGGTGTCAATAAAGGCGATATCGTGCTGCCTACCGACAACATCAACGAGTTGGCAGTAATCAACTATACTTCCGGTTCTACCGGAAACCCCAAAGGGGTGATGTTGACTCATTTGAATATGAGTGGTAATGTCGAATTTGCATGCCAGCGAATTCCTCACCAGTCAGGCGACCGAGTACTTTCTATGCTGCCTATTGCACATATGTTCGGATTAATGTTCGAATTCTTGTATCAGGTATGTGATGGCGCAGAGACATATTTCCTGACCCAGGCACCTACCCCAACCGTACTGATGAAAGCTTTTGCGCAAGTAAAACCCTTCATGATTTTAACGGTGCCTTTGGTTGTTGAAAAGATTATCAAGAAAGGAGTGCTGCCGAAGATCAGTTCTCCGGCAATGAAGATTGCATGGAAGACCCCTATTCTCAAGAATATCGTCCGTGGCAAGGTAAAAGAGGGGCTGGATAAGACTTTCGGAGGTCAGTTGCGTTACCTGATTATCGGTGGCGCAGCGTTGAAC
>DEIW01000002.1 GCA_002352705.1 Bacteroidales bacterium UBA2764
GTAGATACTAACTCCAACCCGAACAATATCGATTTCGTCATTCCTGCAAACGACGATGCTACAAAAGCCATCGACGTCATCCTCGGCGCAGTATGCGAGGCCATCAAAGAGGGCTTAGAGGAGCGTAAAGTAGAGAAAGCAGACGAAGAAGCAGCAGAAGCACAGGCAGCAACTGAGGCACCGGCTCCGAAAGAGCGCCGTCAGCGTATCCGCAAAGCAGCTCCGAAAGCAGAGGCAGAGAAAGTAGCAGAAGCCAAGGATGAAGCTGCTGCAGAATAATTAACAATTAACAATGAATAATGAATATCTCGTGAAGCGGACATTATCCGAAGAAGAAAAATATTCATTAATCATTAATCATTATTCATTAATTTTAGAATTATGGCAGTAACATTAGCAGATATTAAGAAATTGCGTGACATCACCGGTGCCGGCATGATGGACGTCAAGAAGGCCTTGGAAGAGGCGAACGGCGATTTCGAGACTGCGAAGGACTTGTTGCGTAAGCGCGGACAAGCAATCGCAGCAAAGCGCAGCGACCGCGAGGCATCCGAAGGTTGCGTACTGGGTAAAGTAAAAGACGGCTTCGGCGCTATTGTAGGCGTGAAGTGCGAGACCGACTTCGTAGCCAAGAACGAGGACTTCGTAGGAATGGTAAAACTGATTCTCGATGCAGCACTGGACAATAAAGTGAAGAGCGGCGAGGAGCTGAAGAACTTGAAAATAGGTCAGTTCACCGTAGCAGAAATCATCACCGAGCGTTCCGGTGTAACGGGCGAGAAGATGGAGTTAGCAGACTACGCCTGCCTTGAGGCTCCGGTAGTTGACGCTTACAACCACTTAGGAAACAAGCTGAGTTCTCTCGTAGCCGCAGAAGCCGGCGCAGACCAGGAGACCGTTCACGGCATCTCTATGCAGGTAGCCGCCATGAGTCCTATCGCTCTGGATGCAGACCACGTAGCAGAAGAGGTTAAGAAACATGAGCTCGAGGTAGCTATAGAGAAGACCAAACAGGACGAGATCAACAAGGCAATCGAGAACGCTATCCGCAAAGCAGGTATCAACCCTGCTCACGTTGACAGCGATGACCATATCGAGTCTAACCAGGCTAAGGGCTGGATTACCGCAGAGCAGGCTCAGCAGGCTCGCGAGATTAAAGCAACCGTAGCCAAAGAGGCAGAAGCCAACCTCGCAAACCAAGCCAAGAAAATCGAGATGATTGCTCAAGGCCGTCTCGGCAAATTCTTGAAAGAGAATACCTTGGTAGAGCAGGCATATATCATGAGCGAGAGCAAAGAACTCGTAAAAGATGTATTGAAAGCCAAAGGCGTGGTAATCAAAGACTTCCGTCGCATTACCTTAGCAGCAGAATAATGAGTTAACTCATGAAAAAAATTCTGAAGATATGTGGATGGGGAGTACTAGCAATAGTGCTCCTCTTCGCTTTGATACTTGCTGTCGCTTCCCCTGTAGCGAAGTATATAGTAAATAATCACGGCGAGGAGATTGTAGGTCGTCAGCTGCATGCCGACCGAATTATTATCAATCCCTATTGGGGCGGCGTGACCATCAAGGGATTCGAGGGAAAAGAACAGAACGGCGAGACAAATTTCGTGTCTTTTGACCGCCTGTACGTTCAGATTGCCTATCCCCAGTTGTTAGCCAAACGCGTGAAAATACGTTCAATCTATCTGGACGGTTTCAATGGTCAAGTACTGAAGATCAATGACAAATTGAACTTCTCCGATATTATCGAACGCTTCTCCAAGAATGACAGTATATCCGAGTCAGAGCCGAAAGACACCACCCAAAGCGAATGGCGTGTGTTTTTAGACGATATCCGTATCAACAACAGCGCCATCCGTTACCGCGATGTCATCAACGACAAGCAATGGAAATTGGAAGATTTGTCTCTTCGTGTTCCAGGCTTGTATTTTGACAACAAACAGACGAACGCGGGAATAGAATTCGGTTTGCCGACAGGCGGCAAAGTAGGCATTATTGCCGGATACAAGATGCAATCCAACCGTTATGCCGTGAATCTGAAACTATATGACGTTCACACGGATGTAGTTTTGCCCCTGGTACAAGACTATTTGGATGTAAGCGGTTTAGGCGCCAAATTAAACGGTTCCATTCATGTAGACGGCAGTCTGGATAATATCACCAATGTCCAATTGAAAGGCGGTTTATCCATGACCGGCTTGAGTATCCGCGACAAACACGACGACGAGGTAGCCGCGATGGATGAACTGCGGGTAGTGGTAGATCGTGGCGATTTGAGCAATAATACCTTTATCTTAGATTCACTATACATTCTCGGCGTGACAGGAAACTACGAGGTTCATGAGAACTGGAACACACTCAGCCGACTGATGAAATCGAAAGAGGAAAGCGTAGATGTAGCGCAAGGAGACACCGTTGTTGAAGAGGTGCAAGAACAACCGCAAAAAGCGTCCAGACCATTAGTATGGATGGCCAAAAAAGTAAAGGTAACCGGTCAAAACCTTACTTACCACGATTATTCAATGAAGAATGAGTGGGAATATGCCATTCAGTCCTTGAGCGTAGAAGGCACAAACATCGCGACCAACGGCCGTAACTCCGTAAAGGCGAAAGCAACTCTGAGTTCCGATGCTCAGTTGAATATGGATTTCACGGGCGGTCCGGACCTTGCTACCCAAGACACTTACATGACTTTGAAACTGAAAGGCGTTAAGTTATCCGATTTCGATGCCCTATGCCGTAACTACACAGGTTATCCGATGGAAGGAGGAGATATGAGTCTCGACAGTCATATAGAGGTAGTAGGCGGACAGATGAAGGGCGAGAACAAGATTATTATTGATCACCCGCGCGTAGGCAAAAAAGAGAAATTCAGCAAGGCTCCTTATAAGAACATACCTGTTCGTGCGGGCTTCAAGTTACTGACCTCTGCTCAAGACATGATTGTATTGGATGTGCCGGTAAAAGGCGATGCCAAGAATCCTAAATTCAGTTTCCGCAAAGTCATCGGGCGAGCATTGCTGAAAGTATTCTTCGGTCCGTTGATGGGTGTAAATGACCGTAAATCCGTCAGCGAAGAGGAGATTCAAGAAATGCAAGAACTGCTGAATGAAGAGCCTGATTCGCTAAGTACAGACACTATCGTAGAAATAGCAAGCGTAGAAGAGTAGGCTTAGTTCAAAGTCCGACAAACATCGCAGTGCCCGCAAGGCACTGCTTTTGTTTCTCCGAAGTAAGCCAAAAGCAGTTGTTCACGACAGAACTGCGATTGGTCGGCGTACTCCACCATCGCCTGCAGTTTAGAAATATATCTCTGCCGTCGCTCTTCAAAAATAGCAGGGGACAGATATATCTCTTCTTGCCGCTCTTCGGTCATGGTAAGGCAACATCCCACAGAACGCGGGATATAGGTGATAATACCGCGCTGTGCCAGAGATACCAATAATTGGTGATTTGACATTCGAGATTTGTCATTAGACATTTGGTCCGCCTCACGAACATATTGCAGTTCCGTGTATATGCCCGTATATGAACGCATTAATGCGTCCATCAGTTCAGCTTGCTCTCGGGAGAGGTTGTATTCGCCTAATTGATGTCGCGGCACGTTAATCTGCACGCGCGGCTGGGTCTCGTGTTCCTCCTCAAAATCAATATATCCAGCTTGTGTCAAGATATGCAGGGCAGAGTAGGTCTGTAGAACGGGCAGATGCATCACATGGCAAAGCTGATCCATATGCAACATAAAACGGTGTCCCAAACCACTACCGGCACCAATCTGCAGAAAATCCATGGTCTTGTGATAGACTGATTCTACAAACTCTTTCGGCGGATAGTTGTCTATCACGCGCTTGCGGGCTTTCGCTTTATCCTCGTTCTCGTTGTAAAGCAGAACGGCGTAAGCTGTGCGTCCATCCCGCCCGGCACGCCCTGCTTCCTGGTAATATGATTCCAGATTGGAAGGAAGGTCGTAATGAATCACAACCCGTACATCAGGTTTGTCAATCCCCATGCCGAAAGCGTTAGTGGCCACCATGACGCGTGTCGTGCCTTCCGTCCAAGCCTGTTGGCGCTCATTTCGCTCCTGTGTGGTCAGTCCGGCATGATAGAAATTTACCATGTGGTCATTTACCATTTGGTCATTTAGGTATTCAGCCAGTTCTTGTGCGCGCTTTCGGTTACGCACATATACGATAGCGGAGCCGGGCACTTTGGAGAGAATGTGTGCTACTTGTTCCTCTTTTTGCTCCGTACGGCGGACAACATAAATCAAGTTTTCGCGGTGGAATGACTTACGGAGTACGTTCTGCTCTTTAAAGCCAAGCTTAGCTTGTATGTCATCAATTGTATCCGGGGTAGCAGTGGCCGTTAATGCCAAAATCGGTACGTCCGGCAATAAGGTACGGATGGCTGCTATATTCAGGTAGGACGGTCTAAAGTCGTAGCCCCATTGCGAGATACAATGCGCTTCATCCACAGCAATCAGACCGATAGGCAGATTCGCCAGACGTTTTCTAAACTCCTCTGATTCAAGTCTTTCCGGTGAGCAATAGAGAAAATGGTAAGGCCCGTACAGACAGTTGTCCAGCGCTACTCGTTGCTTGTCATAACTCATTCCGGTGTAGATAGCCACGGCATGAATACCACGTGCTTTAAGGTTCTCCACCTGGTCCCGCATCAAGGCAATAAGCGGCGTAATGACAAGGCACAACCGTTTGTCGGGATTGTCATGCCCCATGACGAGAGTAGGCACTTGGAAACAGATACTTTTCCCGCCACCGGTAGGCATGAGTGCCAATGTGTCCCGTCCGGCCAAAACGGAATTGATAATCTCTGCTTGCAAAGGACGGAAATCATCGTATCCGAAATAGGTATGTAATGCCTCCTTGGGAGTCATTTTAATTTACCATTGGGGTATTTACCATTCAGGCATTTGCGAGTTTGGTCAGTGCAGTGCGGACACGGCGGAGAGTTTCTTCCTTACCGAGGATGTCCGTAATATTCCAGATATGCGGTCCGCGGGCGGCACCGACGAGGCAGATACGGAAGGCGTTCATAACGATGCCCACGCCATATTCTTTCTCTGCGATCCAAGGCATAACTACATCGTCCAAATACCAATGGATCGTTTTCTCATTTTCACATTTTTCTATTTCCTCATTTTTGTGCCAGTCTTCTTCAGAGACGGTTTCAAGGAGAGCAAGGAGCTCCTGCATGTGCTTCGGCGAGTCCTCTTTCCAGCGTTTCTTGAGCGATTTCTCGTCATACTCAGTCGGTGCAACAAAGAAGAAATTGACTTGCTCCCAAAGCTCGGGAACGAAGTTCACACGATCTTTGACCAAGCCGACGATAGTCGGCAGTTTAGAGTTTAGAGTTGAGAGTAGAGAGAAGTCGTCTGGTTGAAAGTTGAAAGTTGAGAGTTTTTCTTTCAAAACCGGCAAGAACATCTCCGCCAACTCTTCATTGGAGCGGAGTTGGAGATATTGGTGGTTGAACCACTTGCCCTTCTCGAAGTCAAACTTGGCGCCCTTGCGTGAGCAGTGGTCAATCGAGAATTCCTTGATCAGCTCGTCCATCGAGAAGATCTCGCGGTCGTCGCCGGGGTTCCAGCCGAGCAGGGCCAGGAAGTTGACCACCGCCTGGGGCAGATAGCCGGCCTCACGGTAACCGCTGGAGCGCTCTCCGCTCTTGGGGTCGTTCCAGTCGAGCGGGAACACGGGGAAGCCCAGTCGGTCGCCATCGCGTTTCGAAAGTTTGCCTTTGCCGTCTGGCTTCAGCAAAAGGGGCAGATGGGCGAAGCGCGGCATGGTGTCCTCCCATCCAAAGGCTTTGTAGAGCAGCACGTGGAGTGGGGCAGAGGGCAGCCATTCCTCACCGCGGATGACATGACTGATTTCCATCAGATGGTCATCCACGATATTTGCCAAATGGTAGGTGGGCAGATCGTCGGCGGATTTGTAGAGCACTTTGTCATCGAGGATATTGGAATTGATGACCACTTCTCCTCGGATGAGGTCATGGACATGCACGTCCTCGTCCGGCTCAACTTTGAAGCGGACGACGTATTTGGATCCTGCATTAATACAGGATGCGACCTCCTCCGCGCTCATGGTGAGGGAGTTGCTCATCTGCATACGCGTGCGTGCGTCATATTGGAAATTAGGTATCTCTGCGCGCTTGGCGTCCAGTTCCTCGGGCGTATCAAAAGCGATATAAGCATGCCCTGAATCGAGGAGCTGTTTCACGTATTGGTGATAAATCTCGCGACGCTCGGACTGACGATACGGACCGTGAGAGCCGATGCTCTCAATCTCTTTCGTGCCTTTCTTCAGACGCAAACCTTCGTCAATACCGATACCGAGCCAATCGAGGGCTTCGAGAATATATTCTTCTGCTCCGGGCACGAAGCGTGTGGAGTCGGTGTCCTCGATACGAAGGAGCATGTCTCCGCCATGCTGACGGGCAAACAAATAATTATACAAGGCAGTGCGCACACCGCCGATATGCAATGCGCCGGTAGGAGACGGCGCAAAACGAACACGTACTCTTCTTTCCATAATAAAATTTAAAAGCGAGTGCAAAGGTACA
>DEIW01000139.1:0-594 GCA_002352705.1 Bacteroidales bacterium UBA2764
CCTCAAGGGAGGGAGTATTGGATAATTGGATTAGGTGCTTGATTTGCTCGATATTTCCGCTTGCTTCTTTGATGCCGGCAATCTTGTCCGGGTGCGCCTCATAAATACGCATCACGGTTTCCGGTAACATGTTCACGCCCGTACGCCCGGGTACGTTATATAGGATTACGGGAACCGGACTTGCCTCCGCGATTTTGCAGAAGTGTTGGTAAAGACCTTCCTGGTTCGGTTTGTTATAATAGGGGCAAACACTCAGGATGGCTGCGTAGTTGTCCTTGAGTTCGTCCTTTATCGCCTCCAGTTCTGCACATACGGCAGCGGTGTTGTTTCCGCCGACACCGAGGACGAGGGGGATAACCCCTCCCGACCTCCCCACAAGGGAGGAGATAGGATGATTACTGACGTAGTTGACGATGAAGGAGCGTACTTCTTTTTTCTCCTCGGCGGTGAGCGTAGCGGCTTCGCCGGTTGTACCGAGTACAACGAGATAATCTACGAAGCCGGTTAGTTGGGTGTCTAACAGGCGAGCGAGTGCTTCGTAATCCACCTTGCCATTTGCATCAAACGGCGTGATAAGCGCTGTTCCTAAACCTT
>DEIW01000139.1:668-2069 GCA_002352705.1 Bacteroidales bacterium UBA2764
GGGCTTTGCCCGATCGAGCGTCCGGTGGACGGTCGTAGAACAAATTAGATGGGGTTTTTAATCGTTGCTTTTGATAGTTGTTAAATACTGCATGATTTGGTTGTATAGCCATGACGCTTCAATGTCCGCCTCATCTCCCTGTTCCGGAGTGAAATCAGGTAGAGAAATCAGCATGTCGTGTATCCCCTCGCCTAAATTCATTCCTACTTTGAAATCAGCGTCCGCATACATAGCCATGTATCGCAACGGCAATAACGGACGGGTGGTAAGGTCTATGAGCAGGTCGTAATGGTCGGCTTGCAAGTCATTAACTGATTCCTCCTTTAGTTTGCCGAACAGATTATAGTCATTGAGACCTAATATACGGCTCTGCGGTAGGATAAGCGTGTTAATCTCTTTCTTGGCTACATATCCCCACATACTCACATCCATCTGGCGTCGAAGCAGGTCCTGACGAATAGATTTGATGTTGTCATTCCTCTCCAAGACGTCACTCTCGTAAATCAGCAAAATCCTAAGAGGCGCATCCATATGCGGGAAACGCGGATTGCGCGCCGGCATCTTTTTGCGCAGGTAATCAAATATGAACTGGTATAATTTTTTCATTTACTCATTTACTCATTTTCTTATTTTATCATTTCGAGGAATTCGTCTTCGGTCATTAACTTAACGCCGAGGGCTTCGGCTTTCTTCAGTTTCTCGGGACCCATGTTTTCTCCGGCAAGGATGAAGGATGTCTTCTTGCTGACCGAACCGACGTTCTTTCCTCCATGCGCCTCAATCATCGCTTTGTATTCGTCGCGGCTGTGTTGGCTGAATGTACCGGAGATGACGATAGATTGTCCTTGCAGGACATTTGAGATTTGAGAATTGAGATTTGAAATTTCTTCGTCGGAGAGTGCCATCTGCACGCCGGCTTTGCGGAGGCGGTCTAAGATCTCGAGGTTTCGTATGTCGTTGAAATAAGCGACTATGTTCTCCGCTATCTGCGGTCCTACGTCCTCGATGGCGCAAAGCTGTTCGGCAGTAGCCCATTGGAGCGAGTCGATGGAGGTATAGACGCGTGCTATTTTCTTTGCGGTCGTCTCGCCTACCATCCGGATTCCAAGAGCAAAGAGTACGCGTGCCCACGGTACTTGTTTGGAAGCCTCAATACCATCCAAAATGTTCTGTGCGGATTTCTCTCCGAGCCTCTCTTGTGCGGCGATGTCTTCTGCTTTGAGGTCGTAGATGTCTGCGATGTTATGGAGCAGTCCCTGCCGGTAAAGGAGGTCAATCGTTTCTTCGCCGAGGCCGTCAATATTCATCGCCTTGCGGGAGACGAAATGCTCAATCTTGCCTTTTATCTGCGGCGGGCAGCCCGCTTCGTTCGGGCACCGCCATGCGGCTTCACCCTCCACG
>DEIW01000139.1:2157-6600 GCA_002352705.1 Bacteroidales bacterium UBA2764
CCTAACCTCCCCTCAAGGGAGGAACACTCTCCCCCTGTGGGGAGAGCAGGAGAGGGGTTCTCTTTTCCTGTGATCTTCGGTATAATCTCGCCGCCTTTCTCCACCCATACGCGGTCGCCCGGACGGATGTCAAGGGACTTAATGAAGTCTTCGTTATGGAGCGTAGCGCGTTGTACGATAGTACCGGAAAGTTGCACCGGTTCCAAGTTCGCTACAGGCGTTACAACGCCCGTTCTGCCTACTTGGTACGTGATCTCCTTGAGTAGGGTCAGCTGTTTCTCGGCGGGGAACTTATAGGCGATTGCCCAACGGGGCGTCTTGGCGGTGAAGCCGAGTTCTTCCTGTTGGACGAGGTTGTTGACTTTGAGGACAATACCATCTGTGGCTACCGGCAGGTTCTTGCGCTCCGTATCCCAATAAGCGATATACGCCATCACCTCGTCCACATTCTTGCAGACTTTGATGGCATCCGAGATATGAAAACCCCATTCTTTGGCAGTCTCCAGTCGCTCGTAATGGGTCTTTCCCGGCAGGTTCTCGCCAAGCATGTAATAGAGGTACGCCTCTAATCCCCGGCGCGCCACCTCTTTCGGGTCTTGTAGTTTGAGTGTGCCCGAAGCGGCATTGCGGGGATTGGCGAAGAGCGGTTCTTCCTGTTCCTCGCGTTCCTTGTTCAATGCTTCAAACCGTTTCCATGGAAGGAGTACTTCTCCCCGAAGTTCAAAGAAATCCGGAATGCCGTCCCTCTCTATTCTCCAAGGAATGGAAGGAATGGTCTTTATGTTCGCGATGACGTCATCTCCTTGTACGCCGTCGCCTCGCGTGAGGGCTTTAACAAGCGCGCCATGCTCGTACCACAAGGAGATGGAAAGTCCGTCGAACTTCAGTTCGCACACTATTTCGGCGTTCGAAGGCAGTTTGCGCACCCAATCTTCAATTTCTTCGCGCGAATAACTGTTCGCCAGAGAAAGCATCGGGTATTTGTGGCGTACTGTTTCAAAGCCTTTCTTCCCCAAGTCGGAGCCGACATGCTGGGTCGGAGACTTGGGGTCAAACATATCGGGGAATTGCGCTTCCAAGGCTTGCAGACGATGCATCTTCTCATCGAACTCACGGTCCGAGAGAGTAGGCATGTTCAGTACGTAGTACTTGTAGTTAGCCTCCTCCAATTCCTTGCGCAGTGCTTTCAGTTCTTCGCGCTCGGGTTCTTCTATTTCACTGAAAAGGTCCATCATCTATCGAACGAGAATGCTATGACGGTATACCTGGCCGTTGAAATAAACGTATATGATGTATAATCCCGGAGCGTTAGGGAGTGCCACTTCCTGCAGTTCGCTTTGGATATTATGTCTCTCCAAGAGATGTCCGCTGGTGTTGTAGATGGCGTAGAAACTCTTATGCGCATCGGAATAGGCATCGCGGATAATTATTTGGGTAGCGTCGCCGAAGAATACATCTGCATTGTTAATCTTAGGTGCTGGGTCGTAGATGAGGGAACCGTTCAGTTTCAGTCCTACCACAACAGGGTCATGGTCAGAGGCGCAGTACATGTTTCCAGCCTCGCTCTCGCTGTACCCTCTCCTTTCATCAGAATTGGCGTGCAGCACCATCATTCCCGTCACTTGGGGACGCATGGATGTGTTGCATAAGGCATGGTCCAGGTATCCTGCACATTGTTGGTATTGGTAACTGTAACTACTGTCGGCATGGAACGTCCGATGCAAATCAATCATCCCGTTGTTCTTCAATGTTGTGATAGGATCTTCTTTCCCCAAGGCGTTCAGGTCGCCCATAATCAAGATGTCTTTCTCTCCAATCTGCCGACTCCAGTGTTTGTATTCCCCAGCAACGGATTGTGCTTCCTCTACGCGGTCTGCATTCCATTCTCCTTGTCCATCGTGCATATCTGCATTGCCTCCGGTCGGAATGCCTCCGGTCTTCGCTTTGAAGTGATTCAGCGAATAGATAAAGCGTTCGCCGGTACTCAGCAACTCAAAGCACGCCATCTTTTTGCGGTTTGACACACGTGTGTCGTTGTATTGGATGGTTCCTAAATGTTTTATGCGTTTGCTATCATAGATGAACACAACGGTTTGATCCTCTTTTAACTCTTTGCTCTCCGCGACGGCTTTGTATTGACGATGCGGGAGTGTTGAGTTCAATAAGTTGGCAACTCTCTCCCGGGTCTTTGCCTGGCTTTCAATCTCTATCAATCCCAAGATATCCGCGTCGATACGGGTCAAGGCATGGTTGATCTTCTCCTGTTTGGTAGTCTTGGAGATGTTGTACCACTCCAGATTATAGGCACAGACGGTAAGACAACTGTCGCAATCTTCGGTGCCAATCAAGCGGTGGATATTCAGCGTGTCCAACTCCTTGCGGGTATTTCCTTTCCATGTTCCGCTGACCCAAGTCAAACTGTTCGTACTGTTTACTTTCGCTGTCAGATTGTAAATCTTTTCTCCGCACCGATGATATCCGCTGGCACCCGCCAATGTGATTCTTCCCGAGGCATTGAGGCTCACGATGGAGAAGTATTCCTGAGACCGCGGCAGAACCTGGTTTGTAGGCGAAAAGATGCGTCGGGTGGAAATAGTATATCCGTTATCGTTGGAGCAAAGCACCATCGGCACGTCAAAAATAACGGTCTTGCCTATATACGGAGCTAATTCCTGTGCGCTCCAAGTCTCGGGGTCAGATACCTGAATATGTATTTGTCCCAATGCCGCTTGGCATGCAATGAGAGCCATCCAAAAGAACGATAAGCGAGTTTTCATGTCTCTGTTTTTATAAAATCGGCACAAAAGTACAAAAAATTTTGCATATATGCAAGTTTTTTCGTAACTTTGCAGCCGAAAACAGAAAAATAAGCCTTAGTTAAAATGACTTTCTCTGAATTTTGGACATCCGTCAAAATACAAAAATGGGGCAAGTATGTGATAACCATCCTTGTTTTTTTAGTAGTATTTCTCTTTGTGGGTGATCAATCCGTGCTTCATTTCGTGCGTCGCCACCGCGAGATTCGCCATCTGGAGGAGCAACGTGATATGTATCGCGAGGAGACCGAGAAAGCTCAGATAGAAATAGAAATGTTGCAGCACGCAGACAGTCTGGAGAAGTTCGCGCGTGAACATTATTTTATGCATGCGCCCGGGGAGGATATTTACCTTGTGGAGGAGGGGATGGAATGATGGAATGATGGAATGATGAATTGATGGAATGATGGAATGATGGATTGATGAGTTATGAGAAAATCATCTATTATATTAATAGTCGGATTTGTGATTTTGGCAGTAGGAGCGGGGCTTAGTATCGCAAAAATAGAGCCGTGGGCTGATTATGTCCTTATCGCCGGAGCAGCCGTAGTTATCATTCGTGGTTTTATCAGAAACCATGAGAAAGATGACTAAAAATCATGTTTCTGCAATAATGAAAAGGCTACAAAAGTGTATATATACTATGTATATATACAGTAAAGAGTGCATTAATGCACTTTGTAGAGGTTAATCCTTGGGTAATCCTTCGGTAGATATGTGGTAATCCTTCGGTTTAATATCGGCTTGCCCTGTATTTTTATAGACCCCGGGTAGCGTAGAAGAATATATTTTATAAACCCTGGGTGGAATCGAAGAACATATGATAGACAAGAACCGTAAAGAACATATTATTCTTGGCGTGGACCCCGGTACACTTTTTATGGGTTACGCCTTGCTTCATACGTTAGGGCAACAGGTTGAGATACTGGAGTTTGGAGCCTATGACGTACATAAGACAGAGGGTCAGTATCCACGTTTGCAGAAAGAGTTCTTCTTTTTGCAAGATCTCATAGACAAATATCATCCATCGTGTCTGGCAATCGAGACTCAGTTTGTGGACAAAAACCCTCAGACGATGATCAAGATCGTCCATGCGCAGGGCGTGGCGATTGCAGCGGCGTTGAGCAAAGATGTGCCGATCTACGAGTATTCCCCTATGAAAATCAAGATGGCAATAACCGGCAACGGTCATTCGTCGAAAGAGCAGGTGGCGGGTATGTTACAGCGATTTTTGCATATCCCAGACGAGCAGATGCCGAAGAAACTGGATGCTACGGATGCGTTAGGTATCGCTTATTGTCATTACCTACAATTAGGGATGCCGGTTAACACAGAAGGCGGCGCGAAGGACTGGACGACCTACGCCAAACGTAAAGGGCTGACGGATAAGGGTTTGACAGGTCCGGCGGCACAATTGGCGGCGGCATTGAAGCAGCGAAAATAAAAGCCCCACCGTTTTGTTCTACGACCGTCCACTGGACGCTCGATCGGGCAAAGCCCTTCACCCCATGAAGGGGAGGGGAAAGAGTCGATAGTCCATGCGAGGGCTGTCGTAGGTCGAGAAAAGAAAAAATCACAAAAAATATCCCTAAAATTTGGTAGTATCAAAAAAAAGTAGTAATTTTGC
>DEIW01000139.1:6719-7222 GCA_002352705.1 Bacteroidales bacterium UBA2764
GCATGCGGTACATGTATTGACGAGTGCCCGGTAGGAGCAATCCATGAGGGCGAGCACTATTCGATTGATCCGGAGGTATGCATAGAGTGCGGTACATGCGAGGGCGTATGTCCGAGCGGCGCAATCAGTCTCTAATGGAACTCCAAATGGTGCATTTTTTTTGCGCAAAATTGTGTATTTTTGAGGGATTACGGGCGTAGTTCCTCATTTTTTCATAAAAAATGTAATGTAAATCTTGCAAATATGAAAAAAAATGCGTATCTTTGCGCCAAATTTTCAAAATTTTGTGAAAAATGGAGAAAAAAGACGTTATAATTGAAGCGCAGAATGCACAAGCGCCATCGCCGAAGGAAGTGAAAGAAGAACCGGTAATGACCGAGTCTCAACTGAAGAGAATGCAGCAGTCCGCACTGTTGGATGCCTTTTTCCGTATACACGATTTCTTAGTAGCCCATTCATTTATGCCGATTCGTCGTCTGTTGATGGATGAGATCAATTGGGAT
>DEIW01000139.1:7258-7603 GCA_002352705.1 Bacteroidales bacterium UBA2764
GGTGGCCGTGGTGTCGGAAAGACGGATTTTCTGCTGACCCGTGTGAAAGAAATAGAAGCGGAATGGAACAGCCGGCCTTTGGCAGAAGAAGGTAAAAAGCGCAGCCGCAAGGCGAACAAGGTGATACGCCCCTGTCTGTTTGTGAGCATGAATGATTTCTATTTTACGGATCATTCCTTGCTCGATTTGGCTGCGATATTTGTCCGTCAGGGCGGTAAATATCTCTTTTTGGATCAGTTGTTCAAATATCCGAACTGGTCGCGCGAGCTGAAACGGTGCTACGCCAAGTTCAAGGAACTTCACATCGTTTTCTGTGCGACTCCGGTCATGCCGATCGATGAGGAC
>DEIW01000139.1:7678-8641 GCA_002352705.1 Bacteroidales bacterium UBA2764
CGTCTCCGTTCATACAGTCTGGAGGAGATTATTCAGCGGCATGCATCTATTTCGCGTGAGATATGCGAGCGTGTCCAGCCTCTGGAGTATTTCAAATCGTATCTGGATCACGGCTATTACCCCTCTTATCTGGAGAGTAAATCATTTGAGGCGGAGCTGCTGAAAGTGATGAACAGCCAGTTGGAGGTGGATGTGCTGATGATCAAGCAGATAGACGTGTCGTGTCTGCATAAGTTGCGCAAACTGCTGTATATCCTGATGCAGGATGCACCCTGTGCTCTCAATGTCAGCAATATATCCGAGGCTATCGGTCTGAGCCGGGCTACGACGATGAACTATATCAAGTATTTGAAGGACTCGCGTCTGATTAATCTTCTTTATCCGGAGAACAAGAACTTCCCGATGAAGCCGACGAAGGTGTATATGCATAACCCGAACCTCGCGCGTATGAACTTCACCAGAACCGTTTCTGCGATGGATACCTATGAGACGTGTTTCTATACTTTCATTCACGGATCGCACAAGGTGAATGCGACCGAGCGTTCGGCAATGTTCATCATCGATAACCAGTATTATTTCGATGTGCGTGAGAAAGCCTCAGTGCGCGATACGATCCGTCCTACGGCAGTAGGCGAACTGGAAACCGGCCGCGGGAACCAGATACCGCTGTGGCTGTTAGGGTTCCTGTACTAGACAACCTCTCCCCGACCCTCCCCACAAGGGGAGGGAGAGGGGATCACGGGATGACGTAATTACGGGATTACGGGATTACGAAAAAAGACAAACAATTTAAACCAATATAAAAAAACAAATTATTATTAGTCTTATGGCAAAAGAAAAGAAATTTATGACCATGGATGGTAACGCCGCTGCGGCGCATGTAGCTTACATGTTCACCGAGGTAGCCGCCATCTATCCTATCACGCCGTCGTCGCCTATGGCGGAGAACGTGGACGAGTGGGC
>DEIW01000157.1 GCA_002352705.1 Bacteroidales bacterium UBA2764
TTGTAATTAGGTCTGTCAGGCCGTAGGCCGGTCTGTGTTCTGTCAGCGTAGCGGTCTGTCAGCGAGGCGGTCTAAATCTTATCGCCGTTCTCGTCGTACTGATCATTCAGCTTGTGCATCGCATAACCGAGCAGACTGCCGTACTTCGTCTGGGCTTTGTACTCTGCCTCCAGTTTCGCTTTCTCCGTCGGATCTGCAAGCACCGCATGGATGGCTTTTGCTACCTTGGAGAAACGTGTTTTCGCAGCAACCTGTGCTGAAGAAGGTGCTTTGTTGGACGGGTTACAGAGTTTGCCGGTCGTTACCTTACCGGTCTGCTTGTTGGTGCGGAAATACACATTGCTGTGCTCGCACACTTTCTTGCTCATACTCTCAATGAGCGCCATAGGTTTGATTTCTGCCATACTTTTGAAAAAAATTAAGGTTTAGTAAAATTTTGGACCTCTACTCGTACCTCCTCGTGACTGCGAAGAGCCCGGAGAAGCGTCTCGAAGAACCCCTCGCGCGCATCGCGGTCTATAAGGTGTAACAAGGAGCGTCGGACGCCTCTGCCGAAAGATAGACGCATGTGGCCATTCGTGCGTCGTACTTCAGCTTCATAAATCAGAGCCGGCGGGCATCCCGCCTCGGTTGCTATCTCATACGCGTCGCAGATAAATGTTGAGTGCTCGTTATACCCGCCCTTCTCATTGGGCTGAAAGTGAACGGTATAGAGGCTCCCGCGGCGTATATTCCCGCCAGACTGATGTCTTATAAATTTCAGGTACATAGTTTCAATATATTTTAGTATTTGTCTCAAAATCGACTGCAAAATTACGGGCTTAGAAAATGGGTGTTGCACCTTTATGCTGCCTTTTGCTACAATTCGATACAATATTTGTCGATAAGATACTTTACTATTTTTGGAGGAAGCATCTTACTCGTCGGTTTCACTCCTTGTTCCCGCATATACTCTGCATCGCTCTGCAGCCAACGGCGGAATGTATCTTTTGATACTCCCGCCGCTGATGCCAGCTCACTTTTTAACATCGCTTTCATAATGCCTGCGAAACAAGTTTCCATAGTTCTTTGGCGGACTTCTTTGATCCTGCTGCCTGCATCAGGCGCACTATCTTTGCTATCGCGGCAAAACGCGCACGTTGCGCCATAACCGCTTTGCTTACGTCCTTGGCACTTTCTTCCTGATGCCTCTGTCGCCTCAATCGGTACATGTACACTTTGCCGGTTGCTTTCATTGTTCGGAAACACATGTTTCCCATTTTTCCGGAGATACTCGTAATCCCCATCGGTGGTGTTACTCTTGCCATACTTTTATAAACATTAAACATTAACTCATTAACTCATTATCCCTTATACCTTTTGCCCCATGTCTGGGCAAACTTTTCCCGTGCAGCTTTCCGTGCCGGCGTATCTTTCCAAACAGTTGGACAGCGTTGCACGATTTGTTGATCCTTATACATGCGGAAGTAGTAACCGTCCTTCCTTAATGCCCCCCTTAATTTGTCTATGGGGATTATCAATTCTACTTTCATATTATTATAATTTGGGTTCTCTTTCTCTTGGGCTCTAATAGATTTCCAATCTGTGGGAAGAGCGTAGTGCAAAACATCACGTACATGAGCGGCTGTGCTGTGAGTCTCGTGTGTTTTAACATAATCGAACGTACGCATCTCGTTCGCATCCTGTACGTCATAATACCGTTTTAACATAGATTACTTTTTGCCCGGTCGGGTTTGCCATCTTCCATCCGTCCCGTTCTTCCGTAGTGCCATACTTACGGTAGTATTCGGAATAAGTCATCTTGAGAGTGGGCGGTCGCACAAAATCCTGGACATAGAAATACGGATTACGGTTTGCCGGTGCACCGTTTTTTTCCAGTTCGGCAATGATGGCAGCACGTTTCTCCCGTGGCATCTCCATCCATAGGCGGAGGGTACATGATCGGCGGTGCGGGAAGAGTTTCTCATTGACGCCGAAGAGATACCAAAATTTGTTGAATTCTTCTACAATTAAATAGTCCATAATGTTATTAAAGGATACTGAAATTTTAAATTGTCCTGTCTTGTCCTTGTCTCGTCCTGTCCCATAGGCTATAATAGGACAAGACAAGGACAGGACTTGACTTTCTTTTTGATTTTCTTTGCTTACTTTCTTTTCGTTTTTCTTTTCCGAAAGACGGTGCAAAGGTAGTGCATTTAAAATCAATTTTGCTAACAAAATGTTAGTTAGTGTTTTTGATACCTCTTTTTAGCCATCCGATGTACGTGCATTTCCGAAATACCCAGCAAAATCGAGGTGTTCGCAGCAATATGCGGCCAGCCATGAGTGACCTGATAGTCATAAAAAAGGCGAAAGATTTGCTCTTTCACCTCTCTGATATTCAACTCAATGCGGTTGATGTTTTGCGGATCTTCCCCGAGAATTTCGGTCATCCGCTGCTGAACAAAGGCCGTTACCTCTGCTCCAAGATCAATTTTTTGTTTCATAATGTTAATTTTAATTGAGTTATGCGGCAATATTGCCAAAAGGTTTACAAAATTACAATAATGTTGTGAAATAGAACGAAAACACGAAAAAATGCTGTAAAAATGTAAAAATATCCCTATACGCTTGCGTATATGGGATTTTTTTTGTACCTTTGCGGGCTAATTTGTGTGCGCTATGTGCTCACATGTGAAAAATGGACAATACAGCATATCCACATACCCACCCCCCCATGCCTCTGCCGCAACCGATTCCGCAGGGAAAGGCGTTCCTGCCGCAGCGAATGCCAGTAGGGCGGAGACAAGTCCTTTCACCGGGCATCTTTCCGAAATGGTTGACGAGGGACGCACTTGTCACGTATTTCATGGCATTGGCTGTCGTAACCTTCATGTATTCGTCATATAGCCTTCCGTGGTACTATATGCTATCAGGAACGGTAAGTGTTTTGGTATTTTTTCTTTATGGCGCAAAGGTTGTGCAAGATACGGCAATTGATAGAATCCGCAAACCAAAAAACTTTGAGAAACGCATTTTTCTTATTGCTTTTGTTTCACGACTGATATGGATGATACTTATCTATACCATCTTCATGCAAACCAATGGAGATTCCTTCGGTTTTGAGAATGGAGATGCAGTATATTATGATGAGTTAGGACAATTTGTGGCAAAATTGATAGGTAATGGAGATTTTCATTTTTATGACAGAATATCTAAATTTAGTACTGATGAAATCTCCGATATGGGGTATGGTATATATGTTGGATTTGTCTATTGGTTAACGGGTGATAGCATTTTTGTTGTCAGATTGTTAAAATGCGTTTGGTCTTCTATTACAATAATTCTTTTATATCGTCTTGCTAAACGCAATTTCGGAGAGCAAACAGCACGTTTAGCTGCAATTTTTTGTGCGCTATGGCCTAATTTCTGGTATTATTGTGGTGTGCATCTTAAGGAAACAGAGATGGTGTTTTTGACGGTCCTTTTTGTGGAGCAAACAGACCAGATGCTTCGTTCACGTCAGTTTACAACATGGAAAATCATACCGGTGTTATTGATAGCAGCAGCCATTTTCACTATTCGCACTTCTCTAGCTTTGGTTGCAATATTGTCTCTTCTTTTTTCAGCCGTTATGTCTTCAACAAGAGTGGTGTCCTGGGGAAAGCGTATTGCAGTCGGGGTATCTGCAATATTGTTAATAGGAATTGTTGCGGGGGGTAGAATTGAAAAACAAGCATATGAATTGTTAGAAGAAGCCCAATCGGACAAACAAGAACATAGTATGGAATGGCGAAGTAAACGTGAACATGGTAACGCATTTGCCAAATATGCCGGTAAATCAGTCTTTGCTCCGCTTATTTTTACAATTCCATTTCCCACTATGGTGCGGCCATTTGATGGGCAAGAAGCACAACAATTGAATAATGGAGGCAATTTCGTTAAAAATATATTATCGGGCTTTACGATATTTGCCATGGTAATGCTGTTGCTGTCCGGGAGATGGCGAGAACATTTGCTGCCATTATCATTCATGTTAGGATATTTGGTTGTGCTGACGATGAGTAACTTTGCACAATCTGAACGTTTCCACCAGCCGGTAGTTCCGTTTGAATTAATGTTTGCTGCTTACGGATTGAGTATAGCCTTGTTGCAAAAGAGATATAAGCGGTGGTACATGTATTGGTGTGCGTTGATGTTTGTGGCTGCAATAGCATGGAATTGGTTTAAATTAGCAGGGCGCGGATTAGCATAATGATGAGGGTATTAATCGTTGCATCATATAATAAGAATAGGTTTGCTCCATTCATTGTGGAGCAAACGGAGAGTTTGCAAAAGGTCGGATGCAATATAGAATGGTTCGGCGTGCAAGGGAAAGGATTAGCCGGATACCTGCAGGAGATTCCTCGGCTAAGCAAAATGATTAGGAAGTACCAACCGGATATTATCCATGCACATTATGGTTTGAGCTGTTTGCTTGCCAATCTCGCAACGCGGAAAGTACCGATTGTGAGTACATATCATGGAAGTGATATTAATCTCCAGAAAATACGTCCGCTATCAAAGATGGCAATGCGACTTAGCGCATGGAATATATTTGTAAGCAAGCGGAATATGGAGTTGGTTGCAGCGACAGAGGGAATGAAATGCTCACTCATTCCTTGCGGAGTGGCGCTTTCGGAAGACCAGTTGCAGACACGTGAAGAAGCACGAAAAGCGTTAGGGTGGAGCACCAATGCAAAAAAAGTGCTGTTTGCAGGGGCATTCGATAATGCAGTAAAAGATCCTGAACTCGCCCAGCGAGCGGTTGCTTTGTTAGATGAAGCTGAACTTATCGAGTTGAAAGGGTTTACCAGGGAAGAAGTGAACCAATTGATGTGTGCGGCTAATTGTTTATTGATGACGAGCAAGACAGAAGGAAGTCCTCAGGTAATCAAGGAAGCTATGGCGTGCGGGTGTCCGATAGTGAGCGTAGATGTAGGAGATGTCGCAGAACAGACGACAGACATCAATGGTTGCTACGTTGTTTCATCACGTAAGCCAAAAGAACTAGCCTCGGCATTAACAAAAGCCCTTGTATTTAAAGATAAAACTCATGGTCGCGAACGGATTATCGAATTAGGTATAACCAACGAACAAGTAGCTCGTAAGATTATGAAGATATATGAAGATATTATCGGAAAATAATATAGATAGAACCGCATGGGCGAAACTCGTCAAAACCAGTACAACGGGAACATGGTTTCAGGCGCCGGAGGCGTATGATTTATTTGCCTCCCAACCGGAACTGTTTAAACCGTTTGTATTTGGAATTATTAATAACCCCGCTGGGACTCAAACCCTGTTGCGCGGAGTATGCGTGGGATATGTGACGATGGAGCAAAACGCAATAAAGCAGTTTTTCTCCCGCCGGGCGATAATTATTGGCGGTCCGGCTCTCGCCAACGATGCTACGGATGAGGAAGTAGAGACTCTGCTGAGTGCGGTAAG
>DEIW01000079.1 GCA_002352705.1 Bacteroidales bacterium UBA2764
GCCTCCTTGGTAGCCTGACGCTGCGAGTCGTTGAAGTAAGCAGGTACAGTGATGACAGCTTCGGTAACCTCCTGTCCGAGATAGTCCTCAGCGGTCTTTTTCATCTTCTGTAGGATGATAGCCGAGATCTCCTGCGGCGTATAGAGACGTCCGTCGATGTCCACACGCGGGGTGTTGTTATCGCCTTTGGTTACCTTATAAGGAACACGGGCAATTTCAGATTGCAAGCGGTCGTAGGTCTCGCCCATGAAACGCTTGATAGAATAGATAGTTTTGGTCGGGTTTGTGATGGCTTGACGTTTAGCCGGATCACCCACTTTACGCTCACCGCCTTCAATAAATCCGACAACAGACGGAGTAGTACGCTTACCTTCAGCGTTAGCAATAACGATAGGTTCGTTACCCTCCATAACGGCTACACACGAGTTGGTAGTACCGAGGTCAATTCCAATAATCTTGCTCATAATAGTATATTTTTTTAGTTTAACATTCGATTTTATAGGTAGTCCTAGGTATTTATAGGTAGTCCTAGGTCAACCTAAGTCACCCTAAGAATGACAAAACGTGTGCCAAACGGGATTTGGCAGAGCAAGACTGACAAAATGGCAGAGAGGAAGGGAGAAGGAGAAGAAAAAAAAGATCCGCCATGCATGGCGGATGCTTATTAGGAAGAAGAGGAAGGAAATCCGCCAAACATGGCGGATACTTGATTATCAGGTCAGGTCGTAACCGTAGTGTTTGAGGCGGCTGGTGTTGGAACGCCAGTCTTTATCGACTTTGACGAAGAGCTGTAGGAAGACCTGTTTCTGGAAGAATTCCTCGATATCCTTGCGAGCCTGTGAACCTACCCTTTTCAGGGCGGAACCAGCCTTGCCGATGAGGATGCCCTTTTGTGATTCGCGTTCGCAGTAGATAACGGCATCAATGCGGATAAGTTTGTCATCTTCCTTGAAGGATTCGACTTCGACCTCAACGGAGTACGGGATTTCCTTGTCGTAGTTGAGGAGGATTTTCTCACGGATAATCTCATCCACAAAGAACCTCGCGGGTTTGTCGGTCAGTTGGTCTTTGGGGAAGAAAGGCGGAGCGACAGGCAGGGCTTCTTTGATAGCCTCAAAGAGCTGCGGAACACCGAAACGCTCTTGCGCGGAGATGGGGAAGATTGTAGCCTCGGGCAGTTGGTTATGCCAGAAAGCAACCAGATTCTCCAGCGTCTCCTGGGTAGTCAAGTCTATCTTATTGATAATAAGGAATACGCGCGTGCCCGCGGAGGCCATCTTTTTTACCTTAGTCAGGAAGTCTGCATTTCGGTCTGCAGTGTCCTGCGGCTCAGTGACATAAAGGAGCACATCCGCATCCACAAGGGCTGAGCGAGAGAATTCCAACATCTGTCGCTGGAGTTGGTAATTAGGAGAGAGCACTCCCGGTGTATCGGAATAAACCATCTGGAAGTCCTCTCCGTTGACGATCCCCATGATGCGGTGACGGGTGGTTTGCGCCTTCGATGTGATAATCGAGAGGCGCTCGCCCACCAACGCGTTCATCAGTGTCGATTTGCCGACATTGGGGTTACCAACAATGTTCACAAACCCACTGCGATGTGTTTGTGAACATTGATTTGATATTTGAGAATTGAGATTTGACATTTGTGATACCTGTTTTATTCTCCGAAGATCTTGTCTCCGTTCAACTTATTGACCTTGCCGAACTTCGCCTTCAGAGCTTTCTGGTCAATCAGTTTCGGGTCACCGATAACCAAAATCTTCATCGGTTTGCCTTGTACATGCGACTGATAGAAATTCCAGATGTCGTCGAATTTGAGTTTCTGCACCTGGCGAATCTGGAGCGTAGCCGGGTCAATCTGATATCCGAGTCTGTTCCACTCCGTCAACCGCTGGCTCTTATAGCGGAAAGTAGGATGGTTGGAAAGCATCGACTGGCGCAGGCTGGTACGGATATTTTCCATGTTATCCGGCTTCTGAGGCATGGAGTCGAGAAGCTGGCAATAGACGTTGATAGCGTCATTCACCTTGTCCGACTGGGTACCTACGTATCCGAAGAAATAGGTCTTACGTTGCTGCATAGCCGGACGGTTGAAGCCCCCGACAGCCGTATACGCCATGGAGCGTTTCTCACGAATCTCATTCATGACGATACCGGAGAATCCTCCTCCGAAATACTCGTTAAACGCCTGATATTGAACGGCTTCATTCACGGTATACGGAGTGCCCTCTATCAAGATATAAATCTTAGCCTGCTGCATATCCGGATCGGAAAGGAAATAGAGTTCCGTCTTGCTGAAAGGCGTACGGGGTCTCTCGATAGGCGAGGTAGTAGGATTCGCATTCTCGGACATAGGGATATGTCCATACAGCACCGTTTTGACTGAGTCAGCAGGAAGTTGTCCTACATAGTGTACCTCCAGTTCGTATCCCAGAGCACGTCTCCATTCCGCCTCGAGATCCGATTCCTGCAACAAGATACCCATGTCGGGAGCGAAAATATTACGTTCGGGCACACGTTTGATGAAAGAAGAGTTCTCTCCATACATCACATATTCGAGTGCAGCCGCGGCGCGGATATCGGAATTCTTACGTTCCATAAACCAACGGGAACTCAGTTCACGTCCTACGATACCGTTCAGTTTCTTATGAGCCTCGGAAGAGAACTCCGGGAACATCATATGGAGGTTGACGAGCGAAACGATTTCCTTGAGATTTGCCTCATCGCCCTCAACATCGACAACCACATAACTCGGTGTCACCGAATAGGTGCATTTTGCCCCGAGTTTAGCCAGTTTGGCACGGAGTTCGTTAATGGTCATACCCGGAGCGCCCTGCATACCTGCCTCATTCATCATCTCTACGGCAAACTGGAGAAGAGGTTTCTCGTAAGTTCCGATACCATATTTGAGACGGAGAGTGAAGATGTTATTCTTGGGGTTGGGCGTAGTATATACATATACGTTCTCCGCGAAACGATCCTTGTCTATATCCTTCAGGTCCACGAAACGCGGTATCAGTTTGCCGGCAGGAATAGAAGAGAAGTTCTGATAGTATTGCGATTGTCCTTTCCCAGGCTCCAGAGGTTTGATATTCGGCTTTGCCAGTTTCTCTTTTTTCGGATTACCCTCGCCTATCTCGAAGACTTTCTTAGGTGCCGAGAAATAAGCTTTAGCCACGCGGATGACTTCCTCCTTGGTAAGCTGTTTCAGTTCCTCTTTCTCCGCCAAGAGTTGTTCGAGCGGTACCTGGTATACGAAACTCTGGAGGAGCATCATTGATTTGGACATCGAATATTCCATCGACCTGTCGTAGCTCTGGAGGAGATGCAAACGAACCGCCTCAAAGAGTTCATCCGATATTTCGCCGTTGAGGAGCTTGTCCATAGCCTTATGCACAGAGTTCTCCGTTTCCCTGATGGAGTTATAATCACGGGTGGACATGTTCAGGAACGGTATAGCCAGAATCTGGATACGTCCCATCTCACGGGCCGGTCTTACAGAAGCGTCTACCGCGAGGAACTCGTTATCCGACTGCAGTTCATCCAGCAGACCTATCCCCATCGCATTGGAAAGCAGTTCGCAGGCAAAATGCAACGGCAGTTCGTCTTTCTCGCCGGTTTTGACACCTTTGTACACCTCGATATACATCGGGTAATATCCCAGACGCGCTTTGTAACGCTGGTCTTTGGCGAACTCCGTATCGGTGAACTGATGGCGAGCCGGTAACTCTTTATACTGCATAGCGCCAAAAGTCTTCTCGATGAGAGGTTTGACCTCTTCCGAAGAGAAATTACCCACCAGGATAAGCGCCATGTTATTAGGTACGTACCATGTATTAAAGAAATTGATGAGCTGGCGCAGTTTCGGGTTCTTCAAATCCTCCGGATAACCGATGATGTCACGCTCATAGGGCGTGCCTTTGCTGGACTCGGCATTCACAAACTGGGTCACATGCTGGCCGTTATCATCAGAATACATGTTATATTCCTCAAACACATTCTCCAGCTCCGCTTGGAAACCACGGAAGACAGGATTGGTCAGACGGTCGGCATACAAGGTGAGCCAACGCTCCATCTGATAAGCCGGGAAACTATTATGATAATACGTCATATCATAACTAGTAGCGGCATTCAACCCCTCGCCACCGATGGACTGAATCAGGTTGGAGAACTCGTCCGTAGCATTATACTGAGCCGCTAACCTACTCTGCTCATTGATCTTCAGCTGAATAGCCTCCCTTTCTTCTGCATCGCTCGTCATCGCCAGCGTGTCGTACAGCGCGATAATATGCTCGTAATAAGGCTTCTCTTTCTCCCAATCCAGAGTACCGATACGGTCTGTTCCTTTGAAGAGCATATGCTCCAGATAATGCGCCAAACCGGTAGCCGTAGAAGGCTCGTCAATAGAACCCGCACGGGTGACAGTAGCGCCGAACACGTCCGGCTGGTCATGATCCTCCCAGAGATACACCTGGAGTCCGTTTGCCAGTTTGTAGGAAGTTAAGCCTTCGGGCATCTGCGCGAAGGACACCGCGACACCGCAAAGAAGCAGCAGAACGCTAAGTAAATACTTTCTCATTGTTGTTAATTATTATTGTTAATATTCTAGTTGTCTAGTTGACTAGTCGACTAGTTGACTAGTTTTTCTTACCACTCTAACAGTACTTTGCCGCACTGTCCGGAGACCATGACGTCGAAGCCCTTCTGGAAGTCGTCGAACTTGAAGCGGTGGGTGATGACCGGACTGAGGTCAAGTCCTCCAAGGAGCATCTGCTCCATCTGATACCATGTCTCCCACATACGGCGCCCGGTGATACCTTTGATGGTGAGGGCGTTGAAGATGACGTCCGACCAGTTGACCTGCGTGTCCGAAGGGAGGATACCAAGCTGGGCGATGTTCGCCCCTTTGTACATATGCTCGATCATCTCATTGAAGGCAGCGGGTGCGCCGGACATCTCCAATCCTACGTCAAAGCCACGAATACCCAACTGTTTCATGGCTCCCTCCACGGTCTCGCCTTTGGAGCCGTCCACGGTGAGCGTAGCGCCCATCTTCTTTGCGATGTCCAGCCTCAGCGGGTTGATGTCCGTCACGACGATATTCTTGGCTCCGGCGTATCGGCAAATGCCTGCCGCCATCGTGCCGATGAGCCCGGCTCCCGTGATGAGCACATCTTCGCCCAAGAGCGGGAAAGCGAGAGCGGTATGGGTGGCATTGCCGAAGGGGTCCATGATAGCGGCGAAGTCATCGGGTATCTCGGGACGCAGCTTGACCACATTACTCTCGGGGATGGTGACATACTCGGCGAAACAGCCGTCTTTGCCCATGATACCCACAGAAATCGTGTTCTCGCACACATGCCCCATGCCTCTGCGGCAGTTGCGGCAGTGCCCGCAGACGATATGTCCTTCGGCAGTGACGCGTTCGCCGACCTTGAAGTTACGCACACCTGCGCCCACTTCGGCAACGGTACCCACGAACTCATGGCCCATCGTATAAGGCGGTTTGCAGTGGCTCTGCGACCACGCGTCCCATTTGTACATGTGGAGGTCGGTGCCGCAGATAGCGGCTTTGATGACCTTTATCAATACGTCGTTGACCCCCACTTCCGGCATCGGCACTTCTTCCATCCAGATGCCGGGCTCAGGAAATCTCTTTACAAGAGCTTTCATAATTTACGATTTATATATTTACGATGTACGATTGATGTACGATTTTCCGCTCCGCGGTTCATTTACGATTTTTCACATGCGACCTTTGTCCTTTCGTGCCTTCGTAAATCCGTCGTACATCGTACATCGTCCCTTTGTACTTAAATTTTACTTTTTCAATACACCAAGAACCGTGCCAATCTTTGTGAAGGCGGCTATACACTTATCCAACTGCTCGCGGGTATGGGCGGCGGAGACTTGTACGCGGATACGCGCCTGGCCTTTCGGCACCACGGGGTAATAGAAGCCCGTGACGTATATGCCTTCGTCTTGCAGTTTGGCTGCGAACTCCTGCGAGAGGCGCGCGTCATAGAGCATCACGGCGCATATAGCAGACTGGGTGGGTTTGATATCAAAGCCGGCGGCTTTCATCTTCTCTACAAAGTACGCCGTGTTCTCATGCAGGCGGTCCTGCAGTTCGTTCGAACGGGTCAGTATCTCAAAGGTCTTGATACCCGCGGCGGCTATCATCGGCGGTATGGAGTTCGAGAAGAGATAGGGACGGCTGCGTTGGCGCAGAAGGTCGATGATCTCTTTCTTACCGGTGGTGAAACCGCCTACCGAACCGCCGAAGGCTTTGCCGAGCGTGCCGGTGATAATCTCCACCTTGCCGCGCATGTTATAGAGCTCCGTCACGCCGTGTCCGGTCTTGCCGACGACACCGGCAGAGTGGCTCTCATCGACCATGACGAGGGCGTTGTATTTCTGCGCCAGTTCGTAAATCTTATCAAGCGGACAGACGTTGCCGTCCATGGAGAAGACACCGTCCGTAGCGATGATACGGAACCGCTGTGCCTGCGCTTTCTTGAGTTGTTCCTCGAGGTCCGCCATGTCGCCATTCGCGTAACGGTAACGCACCGCCTTACAGAGCCGCACGCCGTCAATGATAGAAGCGTGGTTGAGGGC
>DEIW01000094.1 GCA_002352705.1 Bacteroidales bacterium UBA2764
CTCAAACTCTCTACCGAGTCCGACGGTCAACACAATGAGTACCTCTCCAAGCCAATGGACGAATTGTCCTCTAACGACTTCACGCGCGTACTCATGGTTTATGAACTATTCGAGAGCAAAATCCGTTTCTATGCCGGCACGAAGGATATCACGGATGATGACTTCATCGGATGGACCATGCAGGATGAGGCGGCGCCGATGCGGTTCGGTAGCGGACTGAACGGAGAAAACCCGTTCCATGGAAACATGATGGAGGTACGTATATGGACCAAGCCACTTACACCGGCGGAAATAGCAAATACCCACTTGAGACGTCTTACCGGTTATGAGCACGGACTGATGGCATATTACCCGATGAGAGAGTGTACAGGGGATCAGATCATCGATCTCGCTACCGGAGCTACGCTCGAAGCCAAAGGACTTTCATGGACAACCCCTAACGGAATCTCCCTCACTACGGACGGCAACAAAGTGCGGTTACAACCGGCCCTCTTCTCACGTACAGAAGCCGAGGATTACACCTTCATGTGTTGGTTACGGAGCGATAACGCTGCGGAGGATACCGTTTCTCTGTTCGGAACAGCGATGGCCGACTCCGTCACGATGCAGATTGCATTCCAAAACGGCTCCGTCCGCTTTACCGCAGGGGATGTGGATGCCTTTGCTTCTGCTGAACTGAACGATGGTGTATGGCATCATTGCGTACTCGTCATCAATAAAACCTATAACTCCGGTGCGCTCTATATTGACAACCAACTGAAACTGATGTTCCCCACGATAGGTCTTGGCGCGCTATCAGGTACTTCTGTATGGCTCGCCGACGGATTGAAAGGGAACATCGATGATGTATGTCTCTTTGAGCAGGCTTTGCCGGCTGAACTTATCGCCGAGTTCGGAAAACAATCGCCTACCGGAGAAGAGATGGGACTCATCAACCTCCTCACTTTCTCGTGCGTCAAACGCAATGCGTCGGGGGTCATGGAGCAAGTCTTCTCGCCCGATAACCAACGCGTCTTCCGCGATGCCAACGGCAATGTGGTGAATAAAGTGCAACCTATGCTTGTTGACGACCTCGCGATGCAAGCGGACAAGAGCAATTTCGCGCCTGTACGAGACCGGGGACTGCTCACCAACCTGCCGTTCAACTGGACCTATCAGGAATCCGAACTGCTCATCAATATCAAGGCGCAGCCGCGCGAGATCAACAAACGCACGATGTACCTCACCGTACGTGACGTCGAAGACCTCAACGGCAACCGCTTGCCGTCGCCTGTCATGCAGACCGTCTATGCTAACCTCAACAGCATTGTATGGGGCGGGCGCTCATTGCAGATCGTGACCGACTATGAACAGTCTTCCGTAGCGCGTAACACGACCACTATAATGAACCAAACCGGTATGACGCGTCAATATACGATCGATCACCTGCCTACTTGGCTCTCCGTCTCGCCCGCACAAGGTACCCTCGAAGCAGAGGATGAGAAGACGGTTACTTTCACCGTCAAGGAAGTTCTCAAACCCGGTCTGCATAACCATGTGGTCTATCTGACAGACGATCAAGGACTGTCCGAACCGCTCCTCATCGAGGTAGAAGTAACGACCGAATGCCCGTACGAGGAACCCGAAACAGGCAAGTTCCCGTATAACATGTCGCTCTGCGGACAAGTCATGATCGGCGATGCCTTTGACACCGACCCGGAGGACAAAGTCATTGCGATTTACAACAACGAGTGCATCGGTATTGCGAATGTGGACTTCGACCGGGTAACGAACAAGTCACAAATATACCTCACTGTCTTCGGGAAAGAAGAGATGAACCGCAAGCAGATACAGTTCCGTCTCTGGCAAGCCTCCACCAATAAGATCTATGACCTCACTCCGGATCGTGATATCGTCTTCGCCCATGGTAACGTCTATGGTTGCGGAAACGAGCAACCGGTTCTACTGACCGCCGGAGGAAGCGAAAGACAGACCATCACACTACACCCCGGATGGAACTGGACTTCGTTCAACCTCGACCTTAGACAGTACGTAGCTAAAATAGAGAAGATCATGTCGGCTAACGAACCCTGGATGGATGGTGACATCATTAAGAACCCTGCTACACGCCACTTCGTTATCTACTCCGATTCGCTCGGACGCTTCACGGGCGACTTCGATTATCTGCGCTATATCTACACCTATATGGTTTATAGCAAGAATGGAAACACCATGTATATCTCGGGTGAAAAACTGCCGAAGGACTCGATGAAGATTTCCGTCCGCGGTAACGGAGCATGGAGCGCACTACCGTGCTTGTTCGACCAGGTAACACCGCTCACCGAAGCTTTGACCGGATACTACGATTATGCTACTCCGGGGGACCTCATCAAAGCGCATGACCGCTTTGCTACTTTCTCGGCTAACAAACGCTGGGAAGGTAACCTTACCGCCCTCCGTCCGGGAGAAGGATACCTCTTCCGCCGTATGGCACCTGGCACGGTAGAGATTCCCTTCTATCGCCACTCGCCTTCTGGCGCGCCGCGACGCATGAAAGAGAATTCCGACACCAACGCATTTATCAATCCGAACGCTGCGACGAATATGACGATGATTGCGATGGTTAGCGAGGGAACAGAGGATGCTGCAAGGGAGCTCAGAGTCTATGTCGGTGACGAACTCGCTGCCGTAGCCACCCCGCTCACGATTGAAGAGCAAACGTATTACTTCCTCACCATCCAGAGCAACCGACTCGGCATGCTTCGATTCGAGATGGACGGACAAACACTCGAACCCGAAAAAGGCGCTATCCATTACGTGACAGATAGCCATGCAGGTTCTCTGAAAGCACCGGTAATGCTTCGTCCTGCCGATCAAACCGGAGTGTATAAAATCATCGAAAATAATCATGTAGTAATAATCCGAAACAATGAGAAATATGATGTCACAGGTAAGAAATTGTAAAATCCTTGTTCTTTGTTCCTTTATCCTTGTAGCCCTTGTCGGCTGCAAGGAGAAAGAGCAACCGGTCAATCCCTACGTTGATCCCGGTACAACCGAGAACCCTAATTGGGCGCTCTCAGGCGATAACGACATGTCCGCCTCTATGACGGCTATCGTCAAAATATCCTTTGCCAAATCCGTAGGTACCCTCGCGGCGTTCATAGGGAAAGACTGCTGCGGGATAGCCAATTACAATGCCGGACTCGGTCTCTATTGGCTTTATATCTCACCTGCTACGCAAGCAGATGGGAACGTCCAATTGCGTTTCTATTCCCCGGAACTGAAACGCATCTTCGTTGCCGCATCCACTGTCCCCTTCAGCAACGATGCCCAACTCGGTTCTATTACCGAGCCCTACACCCCGGATTGGAAAGTAATGGAATAACCGTTGTGGCTCAAACAAAGAGCCATACTTCACCAAAAAAGGAAGCGACCCATTCGGATCACTTCCTTTTTTCATTTCCTTTGTACTTTCGGCGTCATTGCTTGCGCGTGCCTTGGTATTCCTCCACCGTTTTTGTGGTAATGGTGACGACCTCTTTACCGTCTCCCTCTCCTTGGGAGAGGGTTTGGGGTGAGGTCTTCGTATAGGTCGCAGTCGTGCTGATCGTGCGCCAAGCTTTACAGCTCGTCATGCCCACGCAGACCATCGCTATCAATACAAATAAAAGTTTTTTCATCTTTCTCTTCTTTTTTGTTTATATCACGTAAGTGGGTTTATCTATGTTTTTGTTCTT
>DEIW01000063.1:0-7043 GCA_002352705.1 Bacteroidales bacterium UBA2764
AAAAAATATTTTAAATATACAACAACATTAATTTTAACCACAATGAAAAAAACACTATTATTAGTGGCCTCCGCTATAGTAAGCGCAGGCATGTGGGCGCAAGCGAGCAGAATGGACACCATCGCTTACTATGCGTTTCCAGAATCCGAATGGATGAGTAACACCAGCGGTAAAGATGTAGCCGGTGTAAATTGTACGGTAGATTTCACCGGAATTGGCAACAAAGCCAGCAATGCCCAGGAAATTGACGGCATCTACTACCTCAAATTCACAGGTGACGGCTCGTATGTTACTTTGAAGCCAACAGGCGGTGAGCAAGTAAAACCCGGTGACTCCGTGTTTGTCGTAATGGGTCACAACTCTAAACGTGAGTTAGGTGTATATCTGAAAGTCCGTGAGACCGGCACATGGGTGTCTGCTACGCAAACGGCCAACGGAGAGATTGTAACAGCCAAGGCAAAAATCTCCCGTGACGATATCAACGATGACGGTTCGCTGTCTTTCTACCGCAAAAACGGTAACACTACTTTCGTACGTTCGTTCCTCGTTACGCGCGACCCGAATGCGGCTGCGGCTACGCACTATTTCATTACTTATTACGATCAAAACGGCAAGAAGTTGGAATTGGATTCCATAGCAGTAAGTGCGCCGGTAATGTCATTCAAATACGGCGAGGCTGATCTTCCTGCAGTTCCGGAAGGAATGAAATTCCGCGGATGGTATACAGCCAACGGCCGTCGTGTAGTAGAAGGCGAGACCTTGGAAGGCGACTTGGTAGTTTATGCGCTTGTAACGCCAATAGAGAAAGCGACCTCCACCGCCCGCTATATCTATAATCTGACAAATCAGTATTTCTATCAGGATGACCATGAGTGCTTCGAAGCCGAGGGCGGCGCATGGACCTCAACCAATGACGGTTGGACATTCTCAGCCGGAGGAAACATCAAACTGACGATATCTGATCATGCCTATGTAGAGATTACCCAAAACGGTACGACCAGCAAGGAGTATTATGAGGGACAAAACACCGTGACTTTTAATTTCGCCTCAGAGACCAAAGTGAAAAACGTGACGATATACAATGTAGTAAGCGAGGTTCAGAAAGAGAACGGCTATTACCAGATTCCTGCAAATGATGCCAATTCATTGCTGATGGTACTCCAACAACTCGAAGCAGGCGACAAGATTTTCCTGCCGAACGGCGTATATGATTTTGGCGAAAAGACACTGACAGAGATTAATAAAAATAATATCTCTATCATCGGTCAATCAACCGAAGGTGTAATCATCAAGAATGCCGCTCCAACAGCCGGTATCAGTGCAACCGCAACACTCCGAATTGCGAAAAACGTCAGCGGTACGTATCTTCAGGATCTTACTATCGAGAATGATTTTGACTACTACAAGAATAATGAAGGACAGGCTGTAACTTTATGGGATCAGGGAACACGTACCGTTTGCAAGAACGTACGTCTGCTCTCTTATCAGGATACGTATTACAGCAATCTGCAAGGTGCTGTCAAATATTTTGAGGACTGCGAAATTCACGGAACGGTAGATTTTATCTGTGGCGACGGTAGCGTTTATTTCAAGAACAACCTGTTGGTAGGCGAGAAACGTAATACAGCCGGAACGGGTTCAATCGCTCTGACTGCTAACAATGGCGTGGAAACAGATAAAGGATATGTGTTCGAGGGCTGCACTGTTCAATCCAAGTGTGCAGCAGTCAGTCTTGGCCGAGCATGGAATAACACCCCGAAAGCAGCATTCCTGAATACGCTTGTAGATTATAGCGAAGGAGAGTTTGCGTTTGAAAGCAACGGTATTCAACGCTGGACGAAAGAACTGATGAGCGAAACAACTTTGTGGCCGGTATTCGGCGAGTATAATACTCATTTAGCAGACGGTACCGTTCTTACTCCGACCACGAATGTTGTTACCTTTAATCAGAAGGCTCCCAAGACAGGCACTCAAGACCAAGAGACAGTTCTGAGTGCAGAGCAGGCGGCTACTTACCCCATGGAATATACCCTCGGCAACTGGGCAGAGACGGCAAAGGCTGATGCTACGCAGGCAGTGGCATTACCTGTAGCAGAGGATGGTATTTATCTGGTGGAAAATCCGGATGGCAACTGTTTTATTACTACTGGCGAGATCCTGAATATGGCAGACCTGATACCGGGGGCAACAATCCGTAGAGCGAACGCCCGTGGCGGCTTCGGTCTGAAAGCCGGCGAGAAGCCGCAAGGTGTAGAGAACACCAAGACCGCCGAGGCAGTGAAAGCTGTCAAGGTTATCCGTAACGGACAGGTTGTTATCGTCCGTGACGGAAAAGAGTTCAATGTATTGGGCGCTGAATTATAACGGGTAAGAGAAAATAATAATGAATTGGTTTAGCAGTTTATTTTTTGGCACGGGCATAGCACATTCGATTTTTGTGCTTGCCCTTGCCATTGCTATTGGAATTTTCTTGGGTGCCAAACTCAAGATCAAAGGTATTACTCTGGGTATTACTTGGATTCTATTCTGCGCGATCGCGTGCAGCCATTTCGGCATGACGCTTGATCCGTTGGTAGAATCGTTTGCAAAAGACCTGGGACTTATCCTGTTTGTCTATTCAATAGGCTTACAGGTAGGTCCGGGTTTCTTTTCGTCGTTCGGCAAAGGCGGTTTGCGTCTGAATATGCTGGCGGCAAGTATAGTGGTATTAGGCTGCGTGACGGCGTATGTCATTCATCTGTTGAGCGGTACGGACATCGCGACGATGACCGGTGTGCTCTTCGGCGCCGTGACGAACACTCCGGGTTTGGGTGCAGCCCAACAGACCTATCAGGATTTGACAGGGATATCCAATCCTGATATCGCTTCGGGTTACGCAATGGCTTACCCGCTCGGTGTGGTAGGAATACTTTTCTCAATGATGCTTATCAAATGGGTTTTCCGCATCAAGATGGACAAGGAAGAGGAGAAAGTAGCATCCGAGAAAGGCGAAGTGCAGCAGGTAGAACATTATGATTTGAAACTGACAAATCCTCAGATAGAAGGGTTGCATGTGCGCGATTTAGGATTACTGACTCATGTGACCATTGTCGTGAGCCGCGTGTTAGACAATCACGGCAACGAGTTTATGCCGGATGCCGAGACACTGCTTCACGTAGGCGACCAAGTACGTCTGGTGACGGACAAGAAGAACGAACGGACAGTGCTGCTATTAGGCGAGAAAGCAGATATCCGATGGGATGAGAAAGAGAAAAACATCCACCTTGTGAGCCAACACATAGTGGTGACCAAAGACAAGATTAACGGCAAACAGATATGTGATTTGAAAGTGCGTGACGCGTTCCATATCACGATAACCCGTGTGCGCCGTGCCGGTATAGAGCTACTGGCCACGCCGGAATTGCGTCTTCAGTTAGGCGACCGTCTGACAGTAGTAGGCGAGAAAGAAGCGGTAGAGAAGATAGCGAAGGCTTTCGGCAACTCCGCCAAGAAACTGGATGCGCCGAACTTAGCGTCGTTGTTCTTCGGCATCATTTTAGGTGTGACACTGGGTTCTATTCCGTTTGTATTGCCGGGCTTGAGTCAGCCGTTTAAATTAGGTATAGCCGGCGGTTCGCTGATAGTAGCCATCCTGATGGGAGCTTTCGGTACGAAATGGCATCTGGTAACTTATACCACCACCTCCGCAAACCTGATGATCCGCGAGATAGGTATCTCACTCTTCCTTGCGTCAGTAGGTTTCGGGGCAGGTAAGAGTTTTATTCCGACCCTCGTAGGCGGCGGTTATGTATGGATAGGTTATGGCGTATTGATTACCTTACTGCCTCTGGTTATCATAGGCATAATAGGACGTAAATGGATGAAACTCGATTATTTCTCCCTGATGGGACTGATAGCCGGTTCAACCACCGATCCTCCGGCACTGGCATACGCCACCTCCCAATCCAGTATGAATGACCGTGCCGCCGTGGCATATTCTACGGTATATCCGTTGACGATGTTTTTGCGCGTGCTGACAGGACAGTTGATGATTTTATTATTTATCTGATGCGAGGAACAAACAGAAGCATACTACAACTGGCGGTGCCCAGTATCTTAGCGAATATCACTATTCCGTTGGTGGGAATAGTTGATACCGCTATCGTGGGTCATTTGAGTTCCGCATCCGCTATCGGCGGCATCGCGATAGGTACGATGCTTTTTGATCTGCTGTATTGGAATTTTGGTTTTCTTCGTGTCGGAACCAGCGGACTGACGGCTCAAGCCTACGGCCGCGGTGATTTCTCAGAATGCCGTAAGATTCTAACACAAAGTCTTACGGTAGCCATAACAGCCGTGGCGTTTATCTGGGCTATCCAATGGCTCTTTGTAACAGCGGTGCTTGCTGTAGTCCCCTGCTCCGAAGAAGTAGCATCGGTAGCGCGCGAGTATTTCTTCGTGCGTATATGGGCGGCGCCGGCTACGCTGAGTCTATTCACTCTCAAAGGCTGGTTTATCGGCATGCAGGATACGAAAAGCCCGATGGCGGTGGATATTCTGGTAAACGTAGTGAATATGATAGCCAGCTACTGCCTTGCCGTCTATACTCCGCTCGGCGTAATAGGGGTAGCCTGGGGAACGCTCATCGCTCAATACAGCGGTCTGTTGTTGGCAGGGGTTATTCTGGCGGTTCGTTATTCCGAGGTTTCTATATGCCGAACGTTGACCGAGTGGCGCGACGCCATGCGTTGGTCGGAAATCAAACGAATGATGGCACTGAACGGAAATCTGTTTATCAGGTCGTTATGCTTTATGGTGGTGTACGTCGGCTTTACATCCATAGCCAGTCAGTACGGAGACACAGAACTTGCGATGAGCAGTATATTGATGAAGCTATTCATGTTCTTCTCCTATTTCATTGACGGTTTTGCGTACGCAGGCGAGGCACTCGTAGGAAAATCGTTTGGCGAGATTCGCTCTAACGGTAGAAAAAAGAATGTCACTGGAATCGTACACGCACTTTTCGACTGGTCTTTGTTAATGGGTATCATTTTCTCATTTGTATATGCCTTTTTCGGCTACGAATGTATAGAACTGATGACCTCAGACCCCGTAGTACTGAACGCTTTCTGGCCGTACCGATACTGGTTAGTGGCGATGCCGATAGTAAGTGCCTTGGCGTTTATGTGGGATGGAATCTATGTAGGAGCTACAGCGGGCGTACAAATCCGTAACGCCATGATATGGGCGGCGGTGGCTTTCGTAGTATTCTACGCGGCGACATACCGTTTTATCGGAATACAGGCGCTCTATGCAGCTTATTTTGCCCATCTTTTCGCGCGTGTGATATACCTTACTGTCAAATGGCGGAAAACAGAAAGCGGTGCAATTAAAGATCTTTGATCATATGGAGCTCTGCACCGCGGCGAAAGTGAACAGAATGCTGCCGAAGGTGTCATCACAGCGTCGTGAGCAAGCGTTGCGATTCAAGCATGAACATGGCCGGTTCTGCTGTTTGAAGAGTTGGCTGATGTTAGAAGAACTGATAGGTGAGCCAGGTGACTTTCTATATAACGAGAACGGCAAGCCCTATTTGGAAAACAAACCCTATTTCTCCATCAGCCATTGCAAAGAGGGTATAGCCGTAGCCGTAGATAATCATCCGATAGGGATAGATATAGAAGCGATTCGCCATGCAGAACGTGATTTGATAGAGCGTGTGATGAACGCAAATGAACGCGCAGGCATGGATGACAGGACTTTTACCCGTCTATGGACGCAAAAAGAGGCTGTTGTCAAAGCAGAAGGAGTAGGTATTCAATCTTTTGAGCAATTGCAAAATCTATTGAATAACAGCGAGTGGAGATTGAAGACCGTAGAAACCGAGAAATATATTTATAGTATAGCATACAAATAACACAATATGGAAAACTACATTGTATCGGCGCGAAAGTACAGGCCTCAGACCTTCGAGTCTGTGGTAGGTCAGCAAGCCTTGACCTCAACGCTTCAGAACGCGATACGCCAGAATCATCTGGCTCATGCGTATCTGTTCTGCGGTCCCCGAGGGGTAGGAAAGACGACCTGTGCACGTATCTTCGCAAAAACCATCAACTGTCTGAATCCCCAAAACGGGTATGACGCCTGCAACGAGTGTGAGTCCTGTAAGGCCTTCAATGAGCAGCGGTCTTTTAATATCCATGAACTTGATGCCGCCTCCAATAACTCAGTGGACGATATCCGTTCGTTGATAGACCAGGTACGTATTCCGCCGCAGATAGGCAAGTATTCCGTCTATATCATCGATGAGGTACATATGTTGTCCGCCGGTGCTTTCAATGCGTTGCTGAAGACCTTGGAAGAACCGCCTTCATACGCCATTTTTATTTTGGCCACGACAGAGAAACACAAGGTGCTTCCTACCATCCTGAGCAGATGCCAGGTCTATGATTTCAACCGGATTACTGTGCCGGACACTATTGCCTATCTGAAATCCGTAGCGGCAAAAGAAGGAATAACCGCCAGTGAAGAGGCCTTGAATGTCGTGGCGCAGAAAGCCGACGGAGGTATGCGCGATGCATTATCAATTTTTGACCAACTGGTAGCTTTTTGCGGGACGACAATCACTTATGAGCGCACGATAGAGGTACTCAACGTTTTGAATACCGATTACTATTTCTCTTTAGTGGAGAAAGCTCAGGCTCACGATGTGCCGGGAGTGTTATTGTTGCTGAATGATGTGCTGAACCATGGTTTTGACGCCGGTCATTTTATTACGGGCATGGCACAGCACCTGCGCGATGTATTAGTGAGCAAAGATCCGCAGACAGTATCCTTGCTGGAGACGAGCGAGGCAGTACGTGCGCGTTATGCCGCCCAAGCCAAGACATGTCATCCTATCTGGCTATTCCAAGCTCTGGATATTCTCAATACATGTGATATCAACTATCGTACTGCCCGGAATAAGAGGTTGACCGTGGAACTGGCGCTGATCAAATTATGCCAGTTAGGCGTACCGCAAAATCTCCCTCAGTCAGCCCCTCAACCAGTGGCGCAGCCGGCTC
>DEIW01000063.1:7082-13769 GCA_002352705.1 Bacteroidales bacterium UBA2764
AGGTTACGCAGGTATCCCAACCAGTAGCACAGCCGGTATCGAAGCCGCAGGAAACAAGTGCCCCGTCTCAACCTATATCACAACCTCAAGCACCTCAAGCGTCTATTCCTTCTATCCCAAAGATGCCCAAGATTGGTCTTGGTCTGGGAAAGAAGAAAGAGACTGAGGAACCATCGGCAGAGACAGAGAAAACCGTATCATCTTCCAATCAGGAGGACCTTAACCGCCCTTTTACGGCTGACCAACTCAGAGACGCGTGGGTTGGTCTTGCCGAAATCCACAAGGATGAACCGCGTCTCAAACAACTGATAGAGAGTTATATCCCTCGTTTGATAGACGAGCAAACGGCAGAGATCCAGATGCCTAATCCATGGCAGATGGAACAGATGCGCAAATCAATGCCGCAATTAGCCCGTCAACTACGCGAGGTGTTGCATAACAACCATCTGCATATCCAGTTGGTTCAGGCTCAATTCTCCCAAGAGCAGATGGCTTTTACCGCAGAGGAGAAATACAAAGTGATGGTAGAGCAAAATCCGGCTCTTGCCCAACTCAAGGAGCGATTGAATTTACAAATAGACTAAATTGGCGGACCTGTTAAAATATTTACCAACCACCCGCAAAGAGACGGAGTTGCGCGGCTGGGATGAAGTGGACATTGTCTTCTTCACCGGGGATGCGTATATTGATCACCCGTCTTTTGGTGCAGCCGTGTTAGGCCGGGTATTGGAGTCTGCCGGTTACAGGGTAGCAATCGTTCCCCAACCCGATTGGCACGGGGATTTTCGCGATTTCAAGAAATTCGGCCGTCCGCGGCTGTATTTCGCTATCTCGGCAGGTTCGATGGATTCAATGGTCAATCACTATACGGCAGCCAAACGCAGGCGTTCGGATGATGCCTATACGCCGGAAGGAAAAGCCGGTGCCCGTCCTGATTATTGTACAATCACCTATTGCCGCATTCTGAAACAACTATATCCCGATGTGCCCATCGTGATAGGCGGAATAGAAGCCTCAATGCGCAGGCTGACGCATTATGATTATTGGTCTGATAAGTTGATGCCTTCGATTTTAGTGGACAGCGGAGCAGATATATTAGTATACGGAATGGGAGAAAAACCGATGACCGCGATAAGCGATGTATTGCGGGACGGCGGACCGGATATGCAGCAACGGTTGCACCATATTCCGCAGACGGCATACCTGACCACAGATGCCAGCGAAATACCGGTTGATGCAATACGGTTAGCGAGCCATGAAGAGGCATTACGCGACAAGCGTGTCCATGCCGAAAATTTCCGCCTGATAGAGATTGAATCCAATAAGATACATCAATCCCCAATCGTTCAACCGGTAGGCAAGCAATATGTAATGGTTAATCCGTCTTATCTGCCGATGACTACAGAAGAGCTGGATGCCATCTACGATTTGCCATTCCAATATACACCGCATCCGAAATACAAAGACAAGCATATTCCTGCTTATGAGATGATCAAATGGTCCGTGTGTATGCATCGCGGTTGTTTCGGAGGCTGCGCATTTTGTACCATCTCCGCGCATCAAGGTAAGCAGATAGTCTCCCGCTCCAAGGCTTCTATCTTACGGCAGATAGAACGTTTGAGCCATTTGCCGGATTGGCACGGAGTACTCTCAGACCTTGGCGGACCATCGGCGAACATGTACGGAATGCACGGCAAGGACCTGTCAATATGTCAGAAATGCGCGCGCGCTTCATGTCTCCAACCGGCTATATGTCCTAATCTCAACCGAGATTTCGAACCCCTGCTGGACATCTACCGCACGGTAGATAAACTGCCGTATATCAAGCATGCTTTTGTGGGTTCCGGAATACGTTATGATCTGATGAACGAAACATATGCGCGTCAGTTAATCACGCGTCATGTATCCGGGCGGCTCAAAGTAGCGCCGGAACATTGTGCCGATAACGTATTACGAATTATGCGCAAGCCGTTGTGGGCTAACTATCTGCGATTCAGGGATCTCTTCTTGCAAATCAATAAAGAGTCAGGGCTCAACCAGCAACTGATTCCATATTTCATATCTTCTCATCCCGGATGTACCAAGCAAGACATGATAGCGCTTGCAGAAGAGACAAAAAGGATGCATTATCGGCCGGAGCAAGTCCAGGATTTCACCCCTACGCCGATGACTTTGTCTACCACGATGTTTTATACAGGGATCAATCCTTACACGCGCGAACCTATATATGTAGCGCGTACGGCAGAGCAGAAAAAACAACAAAACCAATATTTCTTCTGGTATAAATCTCAAAATCATCATAAATCATGAAATCAACTATACGCAAACGTCATTACCGTATTAATCCGGAGACGCTCCAGTTGGAGCGCATAGAGCATGGGTTCCGCTATTGGATCCGTCGCTCGGGTGGATATATATTCACAGGAATAGGGTTGGGCGTGATATTTTTCTATGTGTTCCTCTATTTCTTCCCCTCGCCTCGCGAGGCATCGTTGATGCAATATAACCGCAACCTGACAGCAGAGATGGAGGTGTTGGAGAAACAGGTAGACCAGATGCAGGTAGTTTTATCCGATTTATCGCAACGTGATGACAACCTATATCGTGCCATATTAGGTGCGGAACCTATACCGCTGAGTGCCCGAATGGGTGCCACCCAGCAGATTTCTTACTATGATTCGTTGGCGCGCATGACGAACACACAGCTGGCTGCCGATATCCAGAGGAAGGTGGATATTTTAGAGAAGGAGTTATATGTTCAAGCTACTTCGTATGACGAGATTCTTGAATTGGCAAAAAACCAGAACGTCCGAATGGAAAATATCCCGGCTATCCAACCTGTGCTAAATAAAGACCTCAAGCGTATGGCTTCCGGTTACGGATGGCGTGTGGATCCGGTATATCATATCCGTCGTTTCCATGAGGGCATGGATTTCTCGGCTCCTATTGGGACGGATATATATGCAACAGGCAACGGGACGGTCGTTTATTCGGGTTGGCGTCAAGGATACGGAGAGACAGTAGAGATTGATCACGGATTCAACTATACTACGCGCTATGCCCATTGTTCCAAACGCGCAGTGCGGGTAGGGCAGAAAGTGAAACGCGGAGATGTGATAGCTTTTGTAGGCAATACCGGTAAATCCACCGGACCTCACCTGCATTACGAGGTACATTATAACGGTCATCCGATTGATCCGCGTAATTTCTATTTCTATGATTTGAGCCCGGAGGATTACGATAAGATGGTACAGTTATCCTCAAATATGGGCAATATGATGGATTAAAAAAATATCGCGTCTCATCCGAGGCGCGATATATGTTCTAATTCTTTTTCATTCAGTATCCGTATCCGTCTTCCGTCCACTGCAATCAGTTCCTCTTGCGCGAACTGGCTGAGGGTGCGGATGGCATTGCTGGTAGTCATATTACTCATGTTGGCGAGGTCCTCGCGTGGAAGCAACATTGCCAGCGTTTTTCCATCCTCTTCATAACCGTAGTTTTTCAGTAGTAGTAGCAAACTCTCTGCTAATCGTCCCCGGATGTGTTTTTGGGTAAGGTGAACAGTCTGAATCTCCGAAATAGCCAGATCTTTCGCCATCATCAGCATGACCTCGTAGCATAATTTACCGTTGGAACGAATAAGTTGGGAGAAATAATCACGGCTCATCCGATATACCGTGCATGGCTCAAAAGCATTGGCATTGGAATTATATGCTTCTCCCGCAATGCAAGCGCGGTACCCGAAAATATCGTAAGGTTTCAGTAAACGGATAATTTGTTGGCGTTGTCCGATGCCTTCCTTGAATATACGGACTTTTCCGCGGAGGAGCATCCATACAAATGTCGATTCCTCTCCATCCAAGTGAATGGTTTCATTTTTAGAGTAATGGACAATCTCTACATGTTTGGCTACGTCTTGACGTTCTGTTTCCGTCAACGTAAGCCATAGTGGATTCAGTTCCCACAACGGGGAAAAATTCTCTTCTTTAATTTTCATCCGAACGTTTGTTTCCGAAATTGAGTACAAAGATACAACATTTTTTTTATATTCGCAAAATAAATATGAATTTTTAAGCAAATAGAGCGTATATTTAGATCTTATGCGGTCTCATAAATCCAGCCGGCTGGTCATTTATGTCTAAATCATAGCCTTGTACTGCAAAATGTATCTGGTTGCGTCCGAAACGTTTGTTGATATCATCCATGGCTTGCATTAAGCGTTTTTGTTTGGATTGATTTGTAACCTGGTCTTGGGAGAAGAGGTCTAATTGTATGCTGTCTGCATGCTGTAGTTGTCCGAGAATGACACCTGCTTGTTTGAATTGATAATTTTCCCGATACAGCCGGTCTAATAAAATGGTAATGGCTTTGATGACTTGGGTAGAATCATCCGTCGGAGTAGCCAGTTTGATAGTATCGTCGGCATTATATTGCGCCAAATCCAGACGGTGGCGATTCGTAGCAAGAAAGAGTGTAACCGTCCTGCAAAGCGCATGTTGTTCTCGTAGCTTGCGGGTGGCTGATGAGGCATAATTGCTTAACTCGCGCAGCAAAACCGATTTGCTGTTTGTCATATGCGCGAAGGTTCGGCTGTACATGATGGATTTCTGGCTGTCATGACCTGCAAGCACGATAGCCGGAATACCGTTAAGTTCTTTCCATGTCCGCACGCCGCTTACGCCGAACATCCGATTTACCCATGTTTCCGGTTGATGCGTATAATCCAGTGCAGTCTTCACTCCAGCCCGTTCCACTTTTTTGATACTTCTTCGCCCGATACCCCAAATATCTCTGACTGCTATTTTGGCGAGGGCTGTTTCTCTCCGGTCAGGAGGCATGACACAAATTCCATGGTATGCCGGGTAATGTTTGGCAAACCATGTGGCTGTTTTAGCGAGGGTATATGTCTGTCCGGCTCCACAACTGACGGGTATACTGGTTTTGCGAAGAATGAGGTCTTTGATGGTTTGCAGGTATTCGCGTAACAAACCCAAGTTATCTTCCGGCATAAAACCGAAGAACTCATCTACGCTGTATTGTACGAAATCAAGCACCATTTCCGTTTCCCTGACCTCATCCATTATCTGGTATGAAATCTCATGGTATAGATGATGATGCACGTCAATGACGGTAACATGATGCTTTTTTATTATTTGCGGAACTTGAAAAAGCGGGTTTCCACGTTTTAAACCGACTGCTTTTGCTTCCTGATTGAGCGCAAGGATTATACCGCCGTTGTTGTCGTTATTGTTGGCTACGACAACCGGCGTACCCTTCAGCTCCGGCCGTGAGACTAACTCACAACTGACGAAGAAATTATTACAGTCAATATGGATATACATCGTTTGGGTTTTATTGACATTCCTTGTCTTCACAAGGTGTGTCAGGCGTTTCGGTTTCTAAAGTGGCATGAGTGATTCCCTCTTCCGCCAATGCTGATTTGATGGCGTGTACTGCTTCACGCGAGTGTGTCAAATCATCCACTACAAGATGCGCGGTCATCGCGTTTTCCGTTGTACTCATTGCCCATACATGGATGTGATGCACTCCTACCACATGCGGGGTCGCCAGAATATGTTTGCATATATGGTCTATCTCCACATTCTCCGGCACGCCATCCAATGCCAACCGGATGCTGTCGTGCAGCAGTTCCCATGTACTGATGAGAATTACGAGCGCAATTATCAGACTGATAATCGGGTCAATGATATACCATCCTGTAAAACTGATGATTACGCCGCTAATTACGACGCCGATGCTGACTAATGTATCAGCTGCCATATGCACGAAGGCGCCACGGACATTCAGGTCGTTTTGCTGGCCGCGCATGAGGAGCAGGGTAGTGATGCCGTTCACCAGAATTCCTACCCCTGCGGTCCACGAGATGGCTGCGCCGTCGATGGCTACCGGCATGCGCAGTTTATGTACGCTTTCGGCGATGATGATTCCCACCGCTACAAGAAGCAACACAGCGTTCATCAACGAAATCAGAATCGTGGATTTCTTATAGCCGTAGGTATAATGGCTGTTAGCGGCGCGCTGCGCCAGGTAGCAACCGAATAACACCAGAGCCAGTGAGAAAACATCGCTCAGGTTGTGCCCCGCATCGCTTAGGAGCGACAGACTGTTCTTCCATATACCCACGCCGGCTTCGATGATGACGAAGAGCAGGTTTAATGCAATACTGATAATCAGAATTGTCCGCATGCGTTTGTCTGTAGCAGCGGGCGTTGGGTGCTCATGATGATGATGGTGTGACATATTTGTATTATTTGGATGTTAATAATGCTTTTCGTCCGGCTGTGGTCATCAGACCACGTTTCTCCAGATCGGCGCAACGTTGTTTGTTGAGTTCTGTCCAATGGCTCTTTTTAGTCCGCGGTGACAGACGTTGAGCCAATCGTCCGTCCGACAGTTTCTTGAGAGTGGAGTCAATCCAGCCAAAACAGAGCGCTTCTTCCACGACATCGAGATAAGGCATACAATCTGTCCGGGGAATTTTCGTACGGTACATTGTCACCCAGCAATACGGCTCTTTGTCATGGTTCGCTTCCAACCATTCACGGAGTTCGCGGCGTTCTTTAAATTCTAATAGATAGGTTATCTCCATCTCTAAAATTATTTTTGAGGCTGCAAAGATACAAAAAAATATGCAATTATGCAAAAAAATCAATTTTCAATTTT
>DEIW01000132.1 GCA_002352705.1 Bacteroidales bacterium UBA2764
GTAATCACGGAGATCGACAGCGACAAAATTATCGTGCGTTGCGAGGACGGCGAGATAGAGGTGACGCGCATGGTGTGGGAGAATATCCGCTACCGCGAGGACGAGAAAACGGGCAAGATTGACGAGGAGGTTTTAGGTACCTTCACCCAGTATCCGCTTCGGCTGGCGTGGGCGGTGACAATCCACAAAAGCCAGGGTCTGACCTTCGACAAAGTAATCATCGATGCGGCACGTGCTTTTGCCGCTGGACAGGTGTATGTGGCGCTTTCCCGCTGCCGGACGCTCGAAGGCATCGTGCTCTCGTCGCCGCTCGATTATGTGGAGCTGGACAACGACCCTTCCGTGCTGCGTTATACCGACAGCCAGCCGTCCGTAGAGACTGTCAATCAGGCACTTCCGACGGCGCGCAAGGAATACGAGATACAGCTGTTCAGTGCGCTTTTTGACTTTCACCGGACGCTCTCTTTGATAGACCAGATGCGCAAAATGGTGGCATCCAAAGTGTCGTTCAATGCCGAGACGCTGCCGTTCTTGGAGGGTCTGCAACCCGTTTTCACCGAATGGCAGGGCATCGCTGATAAGTTCCGTCCACAACTGACCAAACTGCTGCTTTCTGCCGACAAGACGCGTCTGTGTGAGCGTCTGCATGCCGCGTGCGGGTATTTCGTGCCGCTGATGGAGCCCGTTGCACAAAAGATAGCCGACCATCCCTGCCGGAGCAAGAACAAAGCCGACGTGTCGGATTTCGAGCCGTTGCTGAGTGACTTGTTCTTAGTCCTGCACGAGAAGATGCATCTGATGCGGTCGCTGCTCCAAACGGACTATCCATCGTCCGAATCGCTGCTCCAAGCCCGGAATACGTTCGTAGCTCCGATGGACGAGTTGCAGCCGTTGATGGAGAAAAAGAGTCAAAAGTCGAAAGTCGAAAGTCGAAAGACCAACTCTCCGAGAGCGCCCAAACAGCCCCAAACTCCTGCCAAAAACGAGATACGCCCGGACGCGATAGATGACATGGCATTGGAAGCCATGATTCACAACATGTTAGAGGAAGGCAAGCCTTCGTCTTACCTCTTGGATTTCATCAAAATGATGCGCAAGAAGCCCGCGCAGGACAAGCCCGCCGCCTCGCAAGACAAGCCCATGACTTCATCGCCATCCCCCTCTCAGGACAAGCCCGCGCCCTCTCAGGCGGGAGCACGCTGGACGACGGAAGATGACTTGCGTCTCCGCGAACTGTTCCAGGAAGGTACACCCATTTCCCAATTAGCGAGAGACTTCAACCGCACGTACGGCGCCATCCGTGCCCGCCTCAAGAAATTAGGCTTAATAGAATAAGGCTCTATGCCTTGATAGCCTTGCTCACCTTTGCAAAAATGCTCCTGCCGAAGCGATTTTCGCCCCAAAACCGCGAAATCGCACAAAAAATGCACTCTTTAATCATTTTTTTCTTCAAAATATTTGCACAATTCGCAAAAATGTAGTACCTTTGCACCGCAGTCCCGGTAATTCCTCTCCCAGATTATGATGCTGGTGATGAATCCGGGTTTTTTGTTTTTATGACTGAGTTAGAATTATTGACATCCGCCTTTTCAGCACAACGGCTGAATAAGTACATCGCCTACAACCACGGCGATGCAGACTTGGCGGTACGGCATTACAAGTCCAACCTGCGTTTGGCAGAGTCGCTGTATATCAGTCTGTCCGTCTTCGAGGTTACACTGCGTAACGCATTAAGCCGCGAGCTCTGCAACATGGCTGGCAAAGCCGACTGGTTCGACCTCTTTTACACCACGCCGGAGTTGCAACCGCTTGTGCCGGAGATTGACAAAGCAAAAACACTCATTCGTAATCGCGGCGAGCAAGTAACGACGGATAAAATCATCTCGGAAATGACTTTCGGCTTTTGGGTCATGTTGCTGAACAGCCAATATGAGCGCGTGTTATGGAAACCGCTCCGCAAAGCGTTCCCGAATATGCCGAAACAAGACCGCAAGCGAAAGAATGTCTCGGCTCCGTGCAACTCGTTGCGTCATCTGCGCAACCGTATCTTCCACCAAGAAGCCATTTGCTGGGATCTGTATTACGTAACTTGTCTGCACGACAATCTCATTACGGTGCTTGGTTGGATGAATGCCGACATTCCCGACTGGCTTGCAGCGATAGATCCGTTTAATGATGTATGCGTTTCCATTCGAAAAGAGATGGGCTGGAACTAAATACTCGTCCCTCTCCGTGATGCTAAACCGGAGATAGCAAATTTATGATATATAATTGCCATTTAATGAAAAATAAATAATGCTTTATGGAAAGTATGAGTATAATAGGGATAATCGCTTTTTTCGCGAGTTTGGTATTAGTCGGAGTTTTAGCTAACAAAGCAAAAAGGAGCGTCATGGGCTGGATTTTATTGAGTTTTCTCATCACACCTTTTTTGTGTTCTATAATACTATATTTCATTAGTTCATCTGAGGATTGTAAGGGTAAAAGAGGACTACCATATATTGTGGCTACCTTTGCTCTTACAACAGTGTTTTATGGTTCTATATTTTTTGATTTTTTGCCTTTAGAATCATCTAATCTAAATTCAGTTCATGTTTTTGAAGTCGCTTCTAACGCTAGTTCAGGCAAGGTATGTATCCTCTCTTTTAAAGAAAATTCATATGATTATGTTGCTCAAGTTCAAAATAATACTAATAAATCCATACAAAATATTAAATTCCGTATCATATATTATGACAAAGAGGGAAATCAAATGCATTATACAGATACGCAATGTTATGAGTCTATAGACGCAAAAATGACAAAGATGATACATATACATCGAGAAATTGAGACTCCACGCAATTATGATAAAGCAGAAATTAGTATTATTGCTTACAATTAGCACAACAATCCTATACAATTAGCGGGCAGCCAAATGGTTGCCCGCTAATTTTCTTAATAACTGTATGTGTTTTGTCCTTGGCACATCTGATTGAGAGACGACCGACTCACCTTCGATACAGAAATGTGTTGTGATAGACCGACGCGTAGCGAACACAGATCTTAATAATCGTCACTTTTTGCGCTTACCTGCCGCGTACGAGACACGTACGGGAAAGATACTTGACGATAGACCAACTGGATTCCAACGAGGTACTATGCTGAAATCTTAATAATAGTACATTTTATCCCATGTGGCAATAATACACCGCTGCCACAACTGCGGCGATTTGGAGGATGAGGATGGCAGGGAGGCCGAAGCGGAACTTGGCGTGCTTGGTCTTATGGTGCCATATTTTCATGCCGAGGAGAGCACCGATACTGCCACCGGCAACGGCTATCCAGATGAGGCGCGCCTCGGTGATACGCCATTTGTCATGGCGCGCCTTCCATTTGTCGATACCATACAGGAAAAACGCGACGATATTGATTGCTGCAAGGTAAATCAGAAGGCCATATAAGAGGTATTTAGTCATTTTCTCATTTACGCATTTTCACATTTTCTCATTTACCCCAATACATCTTTGTATTCGTCGGTGCGGGTGAGGAGGACTTGGGCGTAGGAGCAGACAGGGATGATTCGGCGGTTGTTGGCGCGCGCAAAATCCACTGCGGCAAGAACCATCTGCCGCGCAATACCTTTACCCTCAAACCCCTCAAAAACACGTGTGTGGTCAATCATCATCCGTTCGGGCGTGGGGCGTGCGTAGGTCATCTCGCCGACTTGTACCGGTTCCGTGCATGCACCTTCTTCGGTGGCTTGCAGCCAAGCCTCGAAAATACCGTTCTTCTCGGTCTCTTGGTGTAGAATAGTAATCATCGTTGGTGTCTTTTTAACATTCAAATCGCTGCAAAGGTACAAATATTCTTTAAAATGAGCAAATATTTACTCAATTTTATTTGAATTTTTACTTAATTCTATTGATCATAATCTGATTCTCCGCTACTTCGTTCTGTCGATTATTGCAGAGCAATTCTCACACAACCTTTTGTGTTCTGCTGATAGAAAGAGCCAGCCTGCTCGGAGGTGAAGCAGGCTGGTGTTCGACAAATCGAGTTATCGAGATAGCGAAAGGGAGACCGGAAAATCCGGAAGATTGCCCAAGGTTGGTCGATGCTATTAGTTATTTGCATAACCTTGTTGGATATTTGGCTTTTAGATCATCGTATTTCAAGCCCTGTACGATTCTTTCTTTAGGTAAATAGGACGGATGGAATATACTCTTGGTTGAATCATACAAATGATATTTGACTCCACACAGATCCATTATTCCATAAATAATATCATCTGTGCATGTAGGGACAGACTCATCTACATGTAAGTTGCTAACTTTCTTGTATTCTTCATTAGTCCATAATACTAACGGAGGTTCACACATGGTAGGAGTAATACCCTCACCAAATGATCTTCCAGAACCTTTTATGTAATCAAATACTTCTTCTCCGTGGTCAGAGAAATATAACATTGCACTCATGCCGCCTTGTTTGCGAACCATCTCAATACATGTTCTTATGATATAATCGTTGTACAAGGTACCATTATCATAGGCATTTAGTGTTTCTAATTCTTTTTGTGTTAATTCCTCGGAAAACGGGCTACAAATACCTTCTTTTGAGTCAAACTGCGCAAAGGATTTTTCATACCGTTGCCTGTAATCGAAATGGTTTCCCATTAGATGAAGAAAAATAACTTTCTGTTCCGCTGAATCTTGTAAAGCCTCTGCAAATATTGGTATAATAGAAGAGTCTTTCGCGCAACTCATTTCATCCGAATACACATCACTTTGTTTTGCCATCGTTCGGTAGGAAGTGGGAGTGTATGTATCTATGGCAAATGCTCCATTTTCAGACTTACCTTGGTTGTCAAACCAAAATGTTTTGTATCCACCGGCACGTAGTATTTCTACAATATTCGCTTCTTTTTTATATAAATCGGGATGCTCGTAATTCGTAAATGTCATAATCTGTTTCATGCATGCTAATGTTTGAGTAGCCGGCGAGCATACATTGTTATAGGCTACAAGTTCATCGCTTATTTCCATTAACATAGGATTTGTGGGACGAGAATATCCATATAACTGCATGTGTCGGCGGTTTTGACTTTCTCCTATGATAATAAGAAATGTTTTCTTTCCTGCAGGTAATGAATTAGTGACATCTAATGAAATGTCAGCTCTATTCTTGTAGAATTCTGCGACTTCCCTCATTTCGCGTTGATACTTGTAGAAACTTTTATAGAAATCAATCATTGGTATCTTAGAGCGGAAGGGGTTTATCAGACTCAAACCTATGAATATGGTAATTGCGGATAGTTGAACATAACGCGGAATGGCCATATTTTGCTTGTTTGCTTGTTTGAATAACAGATATAGTGATATGGCTATGCCAAACACATATACTATTGCCCAAACATATACTTTTATTGGAAGCGTTGCAAAGAGATTTGTAGCTTCGTTGGGATTTGTATTAAAGATAACCCAGAAATCTGTGCTTTTCAGAATAACATTATTGCCCATCAATATAAAGGATTGCACTATCATATTTGGAGCAAAGGCTACCAATAAAAATAGTACCGCAAGGATTTTACGCCATTTTCCTTGACATAGCATCAAAATGATGCTGACCATACATGCATAAAGCAGATTCAATGAAATACGAATGGATGTGTCCCAACCATCTGCCGTAAACGCAAAAAGGAATGGGAAGAACAGTAATACAAGTGAATACAGCAATACAGAGTAATTGCAGAGAAGGTAATCAAAAAACTTTTTCATATGTTTCAAAATATACAATAAAAAAGCGAATAACTGGTTGTTATCCGCTCTCTGTGGCCGTAGGAATTGCCTTGGTAGTTAGATAGCAATGCAGTTACTCGCCGAGTATATTTTGATACCCCAACGCGCCCAGTGGACTTGCGTCCAAGGGCACGAGCGGGTGCATATACACTCCGTGAGCATCTACAATACTTGTTCTTTTAACTACCGTTTTGAAAGTTCCTACGTTTCAGAGAGTAGAAAACAAGCGTTGCAAACGCCTTAGTTAATATGTCATTTTCTCCATCTTTTACGTCTCGGAGAGGGACGAGGGTAATTTGTTTTTTACCTATAAGTTGCTTTATGCCATAGGCGATTAGTTTGTTTCTACTGTTATTATTTTTGCTTATATCCTAATTCTATAAGTAATTCATCAGCCAAATACTCATCGCTGAAACAATGCATGTCTGCCACACCGTTGCTGATGAGGTCGTATGTGGTGGAATCGTAGAACTTGCCCAATGCCTCTTCATACGAAAGCCCAGCCTGCTCCGCAAAGAGTTTTACGATACGGGCATATTTCATTTGCAATATGGTCGGATTAGCCTGCATAATTAGAGCCTTTGGAAAGATTTAAAATGGAGATATTTATCCAATACAACTTGCGAGGTAATACAAATCTGATGGTTAGGCTTTTTCTCGCGCAGTTCGCCTAATGCCTGTTCGCGTGTATAAATGCCTGAAAAATATAGATCTATTGTGTCAAACACCTGATCGTCCGCTATACCGCCTTCGATAATATCAAATTGTTCATGGGGCAATCCCTTGCGGCATGCAGTTATAAAATCCAACCACTCACCATCATAAGCAGAAAAGACCTTGCGGGTGCACTCCTGACATTCTTCATCGAACTGGTAGATGTTCATAATAGCTTTCTGTCCGCGTCTGATAAAACGCTCGCCGTAACGCTCTGCTTGCGCACGCAAAGGTGTGAGGTAGAACCCGATTCCAAAATCAAGGCGAGGACGGGAGTGCAACAAATCCGGATGAGGGATTTCAGTATATGAGGTGTGGTAAAGAATCATAGTTGAATTCCTTTCTGCCGCATAAGCGACACTAAATCATCCACTATGTATTCCTTTGAGAATGAGTGCAAAACATCGTAACATGGTACAATATAACCATCAATCATACCAGCGTTCTGCATGGCATGATACACGTCCTTTGCGCTTTTGTTCAGATACGAAGCCACATTATTGACGCAAAAGATAGTAAAATTCAGTCTTTTGAAGTCCATTTAACTAACTCTTTGCAACTTTCGGCTGCAAAGTTACTGCTTTTTTTTGAATTATGCAAGGTTTTGGGGCGAAAATCGTAGCAGAAGGATACTTTTATACGCGTTCCGGATGGGAGATGGTTATCTCTGCGCCGGGAGAGGAGACGTAGAACATGTCGAGGATGACGGGGGTGGAGCCCCGGTTCTCGCCGCGATGGATAGTGCCGATGACCTCTACCATCGCTTCGCCGGCATGGAAAGTGCGTTCCGAGCCATCGGCACAGACAATGGTCAGTTCGCCCTGTTGGATGATGCCGTAGTTAATGACGGTATGGTGATGCCATTCGGTCTTGGCGCCGGCAGGGAAGACCAGACGCTTAACAATCAGTTCGGGTTTGCCAGCAGGGTAAGTTGGCAGTGCGGCTCCGTCCCAACTATCAGAGGTTCGGAGCAGTTCGGTGGTTTGGATGTCCATAGTTTTATTAGAAATGTTTGTTTGATACCACTTCTCGCAGAGGGCGCGGAGTCTGGGTTCGTCGCGGATGATGGAGCGGAGGGCTTCCAAGGAACGCACATTGCGCTCAGAATTGAGCCACAAACGCATATAACCGCCTTCGGCATACTTCTCCAGCAGGTGTTCCTTACTGCGGGCGTAGAGCGTTTCAAAATCGCCGTTCGGGTATAGTTTGGCGGAATACGCCATGGTACGCGCGATGACGGTCTCGGGGATGATTTGTCGGTCGGCTTCGGCTACGATAGCACCGTAGATGGTACGCGGCGGGTTCTTACCGCTGGCGCGGTGGTCTTCTATGGCATCCCGCATGATAAGCAGTTGTTCCTCTGTGAACCATTGCCGGAGATGGCTGTCCGCCATGAGTATCTCGCCCGAACGGATGTGATGGGTCTCTCGGTCGAAGCGCAGCCCGAGGTCATGGTAGGCGGCGATAACATATGCCATCTGTTCGTCGGCATTATGTTCTCGCGCCAGGATGAGCGACTCACGAATGACCGCCTCTGCATGGTCGCGTTTGTGTCCGCCGTCAAAGGCATCGTACTGCGGTAGGATCGTTTGCTCGATATATTGCTTGAGGTCTTCCATTGGTCGAGTATTCAAATCGAATGCAAAGGTAAGATAATTTTATGAATTGTGCAAGAGCAGATGAATTTTTTGATGAAAATCTTGTATGTTCCAAAAAAAAGTTGTAAATTTGCAGTCAATTTTGAATTTTGGCTTATGAAAAAGATTTTTATAATGGTAATGCTGTGCGCAGGGTTGATATCGGCGGCAGCGGACAACAGCGGCAACCCTCAATGGTTGCAAGCGCTTCTTCAGCAGAACCCGGATATAATTGACTCCACGGCTGCTTATGACGCTCATCCGTCGGCACCGGGTTATCGTACGTATGTGATATTTTTTCATCAGCCGTTAGAGCACGCGAACCCGGGGCTCGGGCAGTTTCCTATGCGTGCGCTGATTACCGTGAACACGAATAACGATCCGACTACAGCAGTAAACCATTTCTATTGCACGGGTTATTCCATCAATTATGACTGTATTTTCAGGCATCCGGACTCGACCTTCCTGGCAGAAGCCAAGATGTGTTCGTCGGAGATCTCGCACCGTTATAACGCCAATTTTATCCAGATAGAACACCGTTATTTCCAGTTCTCGGCTCCGTATCAATGTTGGACCAACTTAGACTACCTGCGAGCAGACGAGGCAGCAGAAGATTTTCATAACCTCGCGGAGGCATTGAAGAAAGTGCTGAAAGGCAAATGGGTGATGTCGGGAGTCAGCAAAGGTGGTATCACGACCTTGCTGCAGCATGCTTTTTATCCGAATGACATGGATATCTACGTGCCGTATTCGGCTCCGTTCTTCCGTACGGACCGCGACACGGTGATGCAGGAGTATTGGTACACGCACGGTTGGGACCAAGAGTTGCTGGACTGGTTCATGTCCGTCCGTCGTGCCGCCTTTGAAGGCACTCCGATACTGAAGAAGTCGACAAACACAATATGGCCGATTTTCTATAAGATGAATGCGGGGAAAGACACCACGCAAGCCTATACGGATACGGTTTTTTGCGCCTATATTAGTAATGCGGCATACTTCGGTTTTCTGGAGCACGCATATACGGACACCGCTACTATCCGGAAACAGTTCGTGAAGAACGACAGTATTATCAACAGTTATAATTGGAACGGTTACAACGACACGGTGCTGGCTTATATCTACTCGACGGACCGCTTCGCGTTAGACAGCCTCGGTAATTGGCTGGACACGCTGCGTAAATACCCGGACAAAAAGCAGATTCCTGGTCGCAGGCTCGTTAAGCAGAATTATCGTCCTTTCGGTATCGCGGAGAAATACTGGTGGGACCTCGATGATTCTTATCATACCGGCAATGCGAAGGCGTATGAATACCAGGCTAAGCGCGAGTTGGGTTCGTTCGATTTCCGGTACGATTTGTTAGCTCCTACGCCGGAAGAAGCGGCATGGTATAATAATCATTGGAAAACCACAGTGGGCTGTCTGCGGGACTTTACGAATCCCTACTTCGCTTCGCTGACCTATAGTCCTGCGTTGTACGACCGCGTGATGGAGGCGACGCAGAATGCCACCAAACCGATTATACTGATTTACGGCGAGGACGATACCTGGACGGGTGCTGCCGTCAAAGATGAGTTCGTCAATGGCAGCAACGTGAAGAAATTCATCCTTCCGGCGCAGAACCACTTAGTCTGTTTCTCCTCGAACACAGACAAAACGCAATGCGATGCCATCCGTGCGGCGATGGATGCCGTGCTGGGAGCGCCGCAAGGAGTGGACCAAGTATCAAGTGACCAAGTACCAAGTACGAAGGTACTGCGCGACGGTCAGTTGCTGATCAAGCGTGGCGAGGCGTTTTATACCCTTACCGGGAACCGGGTGAATTAGAACGGATAACCGATGCCGAAGTTGAGACGAAGCGCATCAAGGGCAGACGGAATATTGAAATAAGTATTGATAGGACGGGTGGTGTCAGGCTGCCCGTCCTTTGTATATTTGAAGGTCTGGTACGGCGCATGTATTCCTACGCCGAGGTCCAGGCGGATAACCAGTCCATCGATGTCTAATCGTAGTCCTGCACCCGTGCCGAGAGCTATCTGGCGTGCGAAATAGGGGTTGTTGATAATTCCGTCTTTCAAGTCCTCGGGAATCTCCAGTTTTGTGGCATAGTCCTCGTACCCCGCCGCTTTGAAGAGGTCAACCGTGCTATGCCAGTTCCATACATTGCCGGCATCCAGGAAAGCGGCTCCGTAGAGTTTCCAGACAATAGGGAAGCGGAGTTCGAAATTCGCCTCCAGTTTGACATCTCCGGCATGGAAAAAGTTCTGGTTGTATTTAGCGGAATAGAAATTACCGGGTCCGTAGGCATAAGGCGAGGAAGCGCGCAGCGAGTTCGGTCCTCCGGCATAGAAAGCCTCTGACAGCGGTGTGAAATAAGAGTTGCCGAGCGGGATGTTTGCTCCGGCGAAGAGGCGCGTAGCAATGGACACTTGGTCGGTGAGGTTGAATTTATTACGGAGCTCTGCCGAGAGTTTGATAAACTGGTGGAAGGTAATGTTTCCCAGTTTCTTAGGGTCACTCCACTTCTGTCCGAAGGCGCAATAGATGGCATTGATGAGGTTTCCGGACTCCTTGACAGAGAGGTCAAACATGGTGTTGACATGTCTCTTGGCGCGGTAGTCGTTATAGATGAAGTTATAGCCGACGGAAGGCACGAACTCGTCAGAGGCCAGTATTTTGATGAGTTGCGGGTACTCCGCCGCTTTGTCGAGCAGGTTGTCCGACTCGGCTTTCATGAGGACTACGGAAAGCGAGAAAGGCGTGAAAGCATGTGTGATGTAAGGGTTACGGGGCGAGCGGATGAAATAGGTAAACGAGCCGGACAGTTTATGTACACCATACCCTCCGGCTATGTTTTCATACTGGTAGCCGAGCATGTAACGCGTGTCTCCTTCGGGGTTGTTATCACCGGTCCAATGCAGATAAGGGAAGATGAGTGAGGCATTGACGCCGAGTTTGTATGTGTCGGTTTTCTTCGGGTCTCCGGGGTGGCGGTTTCGTAGCGCCCAGTAGTAAGCTCCGTTACCTTTCAACGTGAAGATTTCTCCCTTTCCCATCAGGTTTTTGATGCTTGATTTGAGGGTGACATCCGGACCAATACTGTTGTTGGACCGATAAGCGACCCCGGCATCGCCCGTAAGGTCGTAAGTGCGCGTAATGGTGTCTCCCCGGTATAATTCACGGTGTCTCCATTCTTTGGAATAACGAATGCCAATACCGGATTTGTTGAGTTCGCCTTCTAAAATGTTATTGTAGTCCCGTTGCGAGAACAGGTGGAGGTATAATGATGAATTGCCGGACCGGGGGGTGTTGGCTCTCGGCAGTAGTCTGTAGTCGGCAGTGAGAGAGGTGAAGAGTCCGTTGGTTTTGTTGACCTCCGGGTTGTCAGAAATAGTAGAGCCTACGGTAATACGGAGCCGATTTTTAAAGAACGACTTCGAGAGCGCTATATTCATGTCATTCGTCTTTCCCACGGCGTGTTGGTTCTGTCCGCTACTGATGTCCACGTCCATGAATTTGCCTACTTTGGAGTTAGCCAAAGCGGCATTGATACGGCTGTTGATGATGGATGAGAGAGCGTAGCCTTCCCGCTGTGCCGCCACGTTCGACTCCCCTACGTACATGCCGGTAGCGAGCAGTGTTGCCGCTAATCCTTCCCGTGTCTCCTCATCCACGGAAGCCAGTTCCCGTGTTATCGTCTCGTCATTCGGAGCCTCGAGGAAGAAGCCGATGGACTCGATACCAATTGAGTCAACCACGCCATTGAGGCGTACTCCGGTGCGGAAATCCACACGGCGCGTGTCTTCCTCGTGCGACTCCACATCGGCTTTGACTTTCTGCGAAGCCGAGACACTGAGACGGGTTTGCCCTATAGGTCCGTTGAAAGCTATATGACTACCGGAGTCGACATGAAAAGGCATGACGGGGTAAACCTTAGGCGAATAGCGCACGAAGCCGTCATCCACATTGATTTGTCCTCCGAGGTTAAGAGCCCCGTCGGCGGTTCCGTATTGTACGTTAACCGTTCCGTGCGGTTTGACCTGCGCGAGGTTTTTCTTGTCTATGGGGTAAGTGATGTCGGTCGTAGGAAGAATAGTGACATCCACATTGGCTTGAATGCTGTCGAGAGGCCCGGAGACAGAACCCCGAATATCTGTAGCAAGGTCTCCATAGACAGGAATGGGACCACTCTTAGGCAGTTTGACCGGGGCAAAACTGTCGGCGGCGAGGGTGACATTCATGCGCATGGTGTTGAGATCAAGTCCTCCGGACAAGGCGATAAACGTGCTGTCTGCGCCATAGACGGGCAAGCCGTTGAGGTCCACTTTGTTATGGGACATGACAATAGGTGTTTGTCCCAGAGAGAGGCCGATCTCAAACGGTTTATATTCCGCAGCCACGCCGACAGGCAGCGCTTCCGCGGAGATGTCCGCTTGGCGCGGTAAGCCATCCACCGCAGCCGAAGCCCGTACTGCTCCATGGAGGGCTATGTCTTCGGGAAGCCGGACAAAGCTATTGATGATGGAAAGAGGTATTTCGTCCGCCTGTATGTCTGCACGCAATGCGTCCGGGTACTCTTGCGAAGGAGAGAGAGCTATGTCAATGGCTCGGGAGCCGAAACTCATGTCATTATAGTAAATGCTGTCAAGCGTCAGCCTTCCCGTACCTTTCATTTTGCGTCCGAAGCGCGCGAGGTTCATCCGTAGCGCAGCGTCGGTGCNNTGCATATGCCCTCTATGTTCATCACCCCGTCCGTGAGGGCGGTTTGGGCGGTGATAACGGCGTCGGTCTGACCTTCTGTCATTCCCAGTTTCAAGTTTACCAATGAGGTCTGCAGGTTAAACGGCGCGGCGGAGGCGTCGAAAGAGATGTCCGTTTTTCCGGAGTCGGAAAGGACGGAGAGGTTAGCATTGTCGAGGTTCAGCCCGAGGGTGTCTATAAACGGTTGCAGAAGGCTGCCTTTGCGCAGGTTTATATCAGCCTCAACAGGCGGGATGCGGTGACGGATGGTATCGATGACGGTCAGGTCACGGAAGGAGACGAGCGCATTCAGTACCGCGGAGTCAGAGACGGTTTCTACAAGCGGCAGCACCTTGTCTATGAACGGGAACAGGCCCATAGGGGTACCGGCACGGAGGTTCAGTCCGGGGGCTTGAAGCGCGAGAGAGGTCGCGCTGTCGGTACTGAAATCCACGGAAGTACCGGAAAGGTCATAAGTGTCATAGATGGCTTTGTCCAAGTGCAGTCTGATGCGTGAAGCCATCGGTTTCTTCGGGTTGATACCTTGTCCCGCAGCCTCGATGTCGCCGGCTACCACGATACGCGTGGAGTCTTTGAGGAAGGGCGTGAGGTTGACGCGGTCCACATGTACCGTAGCTTCATACGCCTCATTATTGATATCATACCAAGCCTGCAGAGACGCTTGTGAGCCCCGGAAATCCGCTTCGCCGTTCGCCTCCACCCGCATGGAGTTCAGGTTCATGGCTGCGGCTGTGAGCCGGGCTGTGGCGCCTATCGCTTCCGAGCGCGCATAGAGACCCGGAGTAGTGATGAGGTTATGCTGGATGTCGGCTACGGCACTGCCATAGAGCGTATCTACAGGAATATAAAGATTATTGAGGGCGAGGGCAAACCGTCCTACATTCAGTCTCCGTGCGTCATACTTATTGGCTCCTGCGTCAATCAGTGCATGGGTGGACAGCGAGCCGGTCTGAATATCCAGTCCGAGCGGTGTGAGCCGGAAATGAATGTTTCTCAGTTCTCCGTCCGGCAGGTCGAAACAGAGGCGCAGAGGCGCCGGTTCTGTTTGGGTCGTGTCCGGGAGCGTTTGTGAGGTGTCGGGACGCAGGTCTATGCCTACAAACACATCGTTAAGTTGCAGTCCATGCAGGGGGTAATGTCCTTCGGCAATCCGTATCTCGGGACTGGCGACCTGTAATCCGCCTACCACGGCGTCCACACCCACGGTTTTGATGAGGCTGTCGGAATGGAAAGCCGTGTGTACCAACCGGAGGGAGTCCACCCGGATGGGAGGGATGGTAAAGGACGAACTGTCCTGTGAAGAGGCGAGGCCGGCTCCTTTCGTGAGAACGGTAGCGGAGAGGTGGAGCGTGCGGGAGCAGGCGAGCGTGTCTTTTCCACGATGACCGACAAAGAGGCTGTCTATCTCTACCCGCACGGGCAGGTCGGCGGTGCCTTTATAGGCGTCATAGATGAGTAATGGCGAGTGATGGAAAGGCGAGAGGTAGAGATGTCCCAACTCGATATCCCAGTCGGTATATTGGTTGGCAAGGGCGATACCTTTGTCCAGCGTAGCATGCCGCACGGAAGGGACACAGAGGACGACGGCAACGGCTGTCAGCAGCAACAGTACGATGCCCAACCCTACGCCCGTCAGCGCCAATGGTATCTTCCATAACAATGCCTTCTTTTTCACTCTAAAAAACGGCTCCTCTCAACTATAATTCGTAATTGGTTATTCCCTAAAAGCTCTTCTGCACACCAAACCGCAAGCCGTACAGACCCGGTGTGAACTGGTTGGCTATGAGGTTGCTCAGTTTGCCGGAGAAGATGATAACATCATTTATATATTCGCGGTGGTTACCGTAGAAATAAGTGGTGCCGCTGTATCCCAGAGAGAGGATCGAGAAGAATATCTGGAAGGTGCTCTTGCGGTTGAACCGGTACGTGATGACCGGTGACACCTGAAACCCGTAAGTGACGCTATGACGCAACCCGTCGTAATTGGTGTGCGCTGTGTTTCCTTCTGTCACGCGCGGGAAATCCATTCCGGTATAGAGGTGCGCCTCCAGCCAGATGCCCACTTTGTCATCGAAGAGCGATTTCATCTTGTACCGCATATACGGAGCTACCTCCCATGAACCATGGTGAACACGCAGATCGGCGGTAAATGAGGTGTCTATTACTGTGACTAAAAACGAGAGTCTCGTATTGGCATAACTGCCGCCGAAACGCATACCTAAATACACTTTCTCCGTCAGTTTCCAGCCTAACTCCGGCGTCAGGGCGATAGACCAACCGTTCTCTTTGCTGTCCACACGCGAGTCGTGGTGGAAATAGATATCGAAGTTATAGCCGTAGTAGAGTTTCTGTTTCCATAACGGCACAGGTTTGGCGGCAACGGTGTCCTGAACTGTCTGAGGAACCTCAGCTGTTTTCGTCTCTCCGGCTATTGCCGCTACGGAGGTCAGACCCTCGACGATGCGGTCATCTTTTGCCGGCTCTTGCGTCTGACTCATTGCGCCGAGACTGACGCCGGTCAGTAATAACAATGTGAGAAATTTATTCATGGTCTTTCTACTTTCTACTTTGAGTCCGCCTCGGCGGACGTTCTTTCGACTTTCGACTTTTGACTTTGAGCCCGTAGGGCGGTCTAATTCATCAATCCATCATTC
>DEIW01000158.1:0-7241 GCA_002352705.1 Bacteroidales bacterium UBA2764
GCTGAGGTATTGGATGCTGCCAAACAGTTGAAGATTGTAGTTCGTGCCGGTGCCGGTTACGACAACATTGACTTGGAGGCTGCAACCGCTCATAAGGTAGTAGCGATGAACACCCCGGGGCAAAACAGCAATGCCGTGGCAGAGTTGGCACTGGGTCTCATGGTTTATGCCGTGCGTAACCTTTATAACGGCACCAGCGGCACGGAGTTGAAAGGCAAGAAACTCGGTATTCATGCTTTCGGCAATGTGGGACGTAATGTGGCGCGTATTGCGCAGGGTTTCGGCATGGAGGTATATGCCTATGATGCCTATTGTCCGGACGAGGCGATGACGGCGGCAAACGTGAAGCCGGTTCATAGCGCCGAAGAACTGTATAAGACTTGCGACATCGTGAGTCTGCATATTCCGGCAACGGCTGAGACGAAGGGGTCTATCAACCATGATCTGGTGAACCTGATGCCGAAAGGCGGAGTGCTCGTCAACACAGCGCGTAAAGAGGTTATCGACGAAGAGGGTTTGATAGCTCTCATGCAAGAGCGCGCGGACCTCAAATATATGACGGATATCATGCCGGTAGCGGATGCGAAGTTCCGCACACTCTTTGAGGGACGCTATTTTGCGACCCCAAAGAAGATGGGCGCACAGACCGCAGAGGCGAATATCAACGCCGGCATAGCTGCCGCCAAACAGATAGTGGATTATATCCGGAATGGCAACACCCGTTTCCAAGTAAATAAATGAAACGACTGATTTATATCGTTTTCCTGATGCTTGCAGTAGCTTCTGCTTACGCGCTCCCGATGAATGTGGAATGCGTAGGCAAGGCTACGCAGGTAATCAACGGAAACGACACGCTGTTTATATTTAAGGACAATATAGAACTCAAATCCAAGTTAGGAGTTGTAGATTGGTATCGAACGGATGGTACCTTGGAGGCTTCCGGTCAAGAGCAAATCGCTCCGGACGAAGGGGGGTATTATATCGTACAAGGTACTACTCAGTACAGTCCGTTCTATGTCTTCCGCTGTCCGGCGGCAGACATTGATTTCAAGGCGGCTCCTTCTTGTACCGCCACAACGCTTCATCTGACAGGCAATGTATCGGCGTTCAACTATATTCGCAAAGATGGCAGCGCAGGCTCGTACGCGCGTGCGTGTTCCGTAGATTATAATGCGCTGGCATGGAATGGGGAAGAGTGGACCGATTCTGCCGTACATACGGATATGAGATTAGCCAGAACCCTGAATCTGCCGGCCATATACGGAGGTACGGATATCAAGTTATGTTACGATACGGAGATCCGTACGAAACTGGAGGCGGACAGCACCTGCGCGGAAATAACGCTTCGCGACAGTGATATCATAGCCGTCAATTACCATTTGGAGTCATTGGCTACTATCCGCGGTGAGAAGGGTGAGAAAAGCAACGAGTTGAACCGTCCCACCGACCAGAAATGTATAACCGCCAGCACTTCGGATGATTACAGCGGTGCATTAGAGGTAGCCTTCTATAGTAATCCGACGCCGAGTATCCATCCTATTTTTTACCGTTGGTCTATTTATAAATCAAGCGAACTCATTGCTACCCGCAATGATCGTGATATACGCTATGAGTTCTCCGAACCGGGAATGTATCGCGTGGTATGCTATGTGAACAGCGCCGCCTGTACGCTCGATTCATCGGAGATGAAGGTCAATATATCGGAATCCTATCTGCGTGTGCCGAACGTGTTCACCCCAGACGGGAACGGCAAGAACGATGAGTTCCGCGTGTCCTACAGGTCGCTCCGCGAGTTCCATTGCTGGGTATATAACCGATGGGGTAAGTTAGTCTATCAATGGACAGACCCTTCCCGCGGATGGGATGGAACCATTAATGGCAGAAGGGCAGCAGAAGGCGCATATTATTACGTCATCCGTGCGATGGGGACGGACGCTCCCAAACATGCCAAATATGTGGGGCTCAAAGCTACCTATAACAGCCGGAAGCGTAAGAGTGACGAATCCGTGGTAGGCGTTTATCAATTATCGGGAGACATCAACCTGCTGCGCAGAAAGAAATAAATATTAACTTCGGTATATCGGCATATCGATATATCGACATATCGATATTATAAATGAGAAAAATTCTAACTATGGCTCTTGCCACTACCGTAATGGCAGCTACAGCTGCTACGAACCCGTTCTTTGACTACAAGAACTGGAAAACGCCGCATGGCACTTATCCGTTTAATGAGATTCATGCCGAGCATTATATGCCGGCTTTTGAGGAAGCATTCAAACAAGGTCTGAAGGACATAGACGACATCGTCAATAATCCTGCTGCCCCGACATTCAAGAATACCATCGAGGCTTATGAGGCTTCGGGCGAGATGTTAGGTATCGTAGCCGGTTGTTTCTATAACCTGACGAACTCCGATACCAACGACACGCTCCAGCAGATTGAGATGGAGCTCAGTCCGAAGATGTCAGAATATTCCGCTACAATCCGCCTGAACGAAGGTCTCTTCCAACGTATCAAAGCCGTGTATGAGCAACGCGACAAGCTGAAACTGAACAAGGCGCAGTACAAGTTATTGGAGGATATCTATGAGTCTTTCGCCAATAACGGCGCCAACCTCTCGCCGGAAGACAAACAGATTTATCGTGAACTCTCCGCCAAGCTGAGCAAGCTGACTCTCCAATACGGTCAGAACGTATTGAAGGCCACCAATGCCTGGACTATGCTTATCACCGATGAGGCATTGCTGAGCGGTCTGAATGACGATACCAAAGCCATGCTTCGTGCTAACGCGGAGAAGAAAGGGCTTGAAGGATGGCTGCTGAACCTCAAGCCGACGACCACCATTCCTGTGATGCAGGATCTGGACAACCGTGACATCCGCCGCGAGCTGTATATGGCGAATGCAGGCAAGTGCGTAGGCGGTGAGTTTGACAACACGGCGCTTATTGTAGAAATCGTCAATACCCGTCTGGCGCTGGCGAACCTCTTCGGTAAGAAGACGTATGCCGAGAAATCGCTGTATAAGACTATGGCGGAGAAACCGGAAACGGTATATAACCTATTGAATCAGTTGCGTGACGCGTATATGCCTGCAGCGCGCGAGGAAGTGAAGGAATTAGAGGAATACGCTCATGCACATGGCTTCTACGCCGCGCACGTACAGCCCTGGGACTGGAGCTATTATTCCAAGAAACTCAAACAGGAGAAATATGCCATCTCCGATGACGACCTGCGTCCGTATTTCGAACTGGAGAACGTGAAGAAAGGTGTGTTCGGTCTGGCAGAGCGTCTGTACGGCCTGAAATTCAAGGAGAACAAGAAGATTCAGGTCTATAACCCCGAGGTAACGGCTTATGAAGTATATGACGAGAAAGGCAAATTCCTCGCTGTCTATTACGCAGACTTCCATCCGCGGGACGGCAAGCGTGGCGGCGCATGGATGAATGATTTCCAACCGCAGTATATGAAGGGCAAGAAAGATCATCGTCCGCATATCGTGAACGTCATGAACTTCACAAGACCCACGGCGGACAAGCCGGCATTGTTTACGTATGACGAGGTACGTACTTTCCTGCACGAGTTCGGTCACGGCTTACACGGCATGCTGACCCGTTGCCAGTATGCGGCACAGAGCGGAACGAATGTGCCGAGGGATTTTGTGGAGCTGCCGAGCCAGTTCAATGAGAACTTCATTGACGAGAAAGAGTTCCTCGACACTTTTGCCAAACATTATAAGACAGGCGAGGCGCTGCCGCAGGAGTTGCTGGACAAGATGCATGCCTCGCAGACCTACCATGCGGCATATTCTTGTGTCCGCCAACTCAGCTTCGGCTACCTCGACATGGCATGGCATACCTTGGAGAAACCGTTTGAAGTGAATGAGACTATCGGCACCGTAGAGTCCGTTTGCCGTTTCAGCGACGATGCAATGAAACAGGTTCAGGTAGTACCTACCGTACCCGGAACGCAGATGGCAACCGCCTTTACGCATATTTTCTCAGGGGGTTACGCCGCAGGCTATTATAGCTATAAGTGGTCGGAACTGTTAGACGCAGATGCGTTCTCGGTGTTCAAAGCTGCTCAGCAGAAGAAGGGCGGTACGATTTTCGACAAGAAAGCAGCCAAACGCTTCCGCGAGAATATCCTGGAGAAGGGTGGTACGGAGAAAGCGATGGATCTGTACAAACGTTTCCGTGGCGGTGAGCCGACTATCAATGCCCTCCTTGAACGTGACGGCATCAAAGCCCGTGAGATCAAATAGACCGCTTTGCTCAAAGTAAAAAGATAAAAGTAGAAAGGTATAGAAAATCCCGCATTTCGTATGAGATGCGGGATTTTATAGTAAGTAGAAAAGTTCTTATAGTCAGGTTGGTTTTTTGTGCCTTTCTTTTAAAAGCGAAAACAGCCGTCATCGCGACGTCTGTTTTTCTAAGGTATTAGTCTGTTTATTTAAGGTACAAAAAAGATTGGTCTTGTTCGTAGGACTCTCGAATGAACACCCCCGTTTTGCAAAGTGGAGTTGTCATTTTCAAATCCGATGCAAAAGTACTGCTTTTTTTTGATATGACCAAATCTTTTTTTATGTTTTATAGCATATTTATGGTAAAAAATTGATTTTTAAGCAAAAACCATGCATTTTTACACCTTAAATCATTTTCTCTCGAGTTCAATGACTTCCAAATTGTCAATTTTAGCACCGTCAATGGTAAATCTCAAGAGCGTCTGGCACGGTTGCCATCCTTGCTTTCCGGCAGCACCCGGGTTCATGGTCAGAAACTTATAGGTGTTGTCGTATTGGACTTTCAGAATATGGCTATGGCCGCAGACGAACAGATCGATGTTATCATTTGAGATTTGAGATTTGAGATTTGAGATTTGACATTTGACATTTGAGATTTGGTCATTAAGCATTTGTTGTTTGGCTTCGAGGCTTTTGCGGAACCATGGAATGAGCCATGGGTTATATTTGCCGGGATAGCCACCAATATGGGTCATGAGCACGTTGACCTCTTCCACGCGGAAACGATAGAACTCAGGAAGGGAGTAACGCACATCTCCGGAATCCATGTTGCCGTACACAGCCCGCGTAGGTTTGAATTCCCGCAAGGCTTGCAAGACTTCTGCGGAGCCGATGTCTCCGGCATGCCATATTTCATCAACATCCTTGAAATGCTCAAAGATGCGTCGGTCCAAGAGGCCGTGAGTATCAGATAAAAGGCCGATGCGAGTCATGTCATTTTCTCATTTATACATTTTCTCATTTGCGGGTGAGGCGGTCGATGGTGAAGATGGCAGCGATGATGGCAATGACGGCGATGAAGACAAAGAAAGTCACGTCGCGCAAATCCAAGACGCCTCGCGAGAGGGAAGAGTAGTGGTCCTGTAACAAAACCCAGTAAAGGATAAAACAAGTAAGGGCACCGGTGATAAAACAAACAATCTGGCTCTTGCTGAAGGTGGCGCAGAGTAATCCGAGCGCCAGGAAAGTACCTGAGAGCAGAATAAGCCCAATAAACGATCCCAAGAACGCTCCGCTATCCAAGTTGCCCATCGGTTCTGCCATATATGCGACCACAAAATAATGCACAAAGCACGGTAACAGCCCAATGAGGACCAATGTCCATGCCGCGAAATATTTACCCAAGACAATACGTGGCAGGGAGACGGGTTTGGTGCGAATCAGATCCCACATGCCGCTTTGTCTCTCTTCCGAGAAAAGCCGCATGGTCAGCGCCGGGCAGATCAGCATAAAGAGCCACGGGCTGAGCTGAAAGAGTCCGTCCACCTGGGCGTACCCCGAGTCAATGATATTCCATTGACCGGGGATGACCCAGAGGAAAAGACTTATCGCTAATTGGTACAAGCCAATGACGATGTACGCAATAGGCGTAGAGAAATAATATGAGAGCTCTTTCTTAAACATCTAATTATTTACGATTTGACCATTTACCATTTGGTCATTTATCTGGTCATTTACCATTTCTTTATTCACTTCGTTCATACGATCTGCTTCGCCGTATGGGTCATTTATCATTTACCATTTGGTCATTTACCATTTAGCCCTCCTGTGCAGAGGCCGTTCCTCCCGTTTGGCGGGAGGACACTTTGGGAAAGAAAATCCAGAAGAGGACAGCAACCACCAAAGCATATGCGGCAAAGGTGTACCACGACATCTTCCAACCCTCCCAAACTTGCATGAAGTCCGCTGTCTCGGGTAGATGATAAACAAACTTGTTAACGACAGCCTGTGCCGAGAGCGTACCAATTGTAGCTCCTACGCCGTTGGTCATGACCATGAAGAGCCCCTGTGCCGAAGAACGCATAGAGGGGTCGGTTTCCTGGTCCACATACAGCGCGCCGGAGATATTAAAGAAATCAAAGGCAAAGCCATAAACGATACAACTCAGCACAAAGAGGAGCACGCCCGGCATGCCGGGGTTTCCTGCTCCGAAGAAAGCGAAACGGAGAACCCAAGCAAACATCGCCATGAGCATCACATTCTTGATACCGAACCGTTTCAAGAAGAACGGAATAGCCAGAATACAGAGCGCCTCACAAATCTGGCTGATGGAAATCAGGATACCTGAATGCTGTACGGCAAAGGTCTCCGCGAACTCGGGATTAGCGCCGAAAGAAGCCAAGAAAGGATTAGCAAATCCATTCGTGATTTGCAGGCTGACCCCAAGTAACATACAGAAGATGAAAAACAGCGCCATCTTCTTTTGTTTGAAGAGTGAAAAGGCTTTCAACCCCAAAGCTTCCGCGAGATCCACATTGCCTTCGACTTTCTTAATCTCACAATTCGGCAAGGAGAGCGAATAAAGCGCGAGAACAAGGCTCAGTCCGCCACTGATTACAAACTGGGCAGGTGTGTCCATAGCTCCGACGAGGTCCACGATCCACATTGTAACGATAAATCCGACGGTACCGAAGACACGTATAGGCGGGAAGTCCTTTACCGTATCCATCCCCGCTTTGACGAGTGCGTTGAACGCCACGGAGTTGGTCAACGCGATAGTCGGCATGAAGAACGCAACCGAGATGGTGTATAGAGCGAAGAGGGGTGCGAAAGCTACGTCAGCGCCCGCCGTGAAGGCATATATACCTGCGGCACACATGAATAATCCTGCGAGTCCGTGACAAAGGCTCAGAGCCTTTTGTGCGGGCAGCCACCGGTCCGCCACAATACCCATCAGGGTGGGCATGAAGATGGATACGATGCCCTGCATGGCAAAGAA
>DEIW01000158.1:7263-7493 GCA_002352705.1 Bacteroidales bacterium UBA2764
GAAGAGGCTGACGATACCTTGGATGGAGTAGAACCATCCAATTTGAGAACCAAAACCGTGTGCGCCCAAATAGCGCCCCATAGAGGTTAAGTACGCGCCCCACACAGCGAACTCCAAGAAGTTCATGACAATGAGGCGAATCTGAAGAGATCTGTTTTTCATAAGATTAATTTTTTTTGTTTTTATAGTATACTGGTCAACTAGTCTACTAGTTTACTAGTTTTCTGGTC
>DEIW01000162.1:0-5125 GCA_002352705.1 Bacteroidales bacterium UBA2764
TGGTGACATTCCTCGGCCGTATCACGATGCAGAAAGGTCCGGAGTATTTCGTAGAAGCCGCAGCACGCGTATTGAGCAAGACCAACGGCGTACGGTTTGTGATGGCGGGAAGCGGCGACAAGATGGCAGAGATGATCGATCTGGTAGCCAAACGCGGAATAGCGGACAAGTTCCATTTCCCGGGTTTCATGCGCGGCAAACAGGTACAAGAGATGCTTGCCATGAGCGACGTCTATATCATGCCGAGTGTGAGTGAGCCTTTCGGAATCAGTCCGTTGGAGGCGATGCAGGTCGGCTGCCCGTCCATCATCAGCCACCAGTCGGGTTGCGCGGAGATTCTGCAGCACGCCATCAAGACCGATTACTGGGACATCGACGCCATGGCAGACGCCATCTACGCAATTGTCAAATATCCGGCGATGTACAAGAGCCTGCATGAGTTAGGTCAAGCCGAGGTGAACAACATCAAATGGTCAGACGCAGGACTGAAAGTACGCGCGATTTACGACGGGGTGATCAACCATACATTATAACCCCACCCCAACCCTCCCCACAAGGGAGGGAGATGTGGAAAGTTTTTAAGTTTAAAGTTTAAAGCAATTTAAGTATTATGAAAAATATATGTTTTTGCTTCCAGATGCATGCTCCTTATCGTCTGAAGCGCTATCGTTTCTTTGAAATCGGCCATGACCATTACTACTATGACGACATGGCAACCGAAGAACATATCAACTGGCTGGTACAGACCTCCTATTTACCTCTGTGCCAGACCATCCGTGACATGATCAGCCTGAGCAAGGGCAAGTTCCATTGCGCCATCAGTGTGAGCGGCACGATGATTGAGATGTTCGAGCAGTTCAACCCTGAAATGATTGACATCCTGAAAGAGTTAGCCGGCACCAAATGCGTGGAGTTTTTAGCAACGCCGTACAGCTACTCGCTGGCCTCGGAGTACAACGAAGACGAATTCAAGAAGCAGCTTAAATTCCAAGGCGAGTTGTTAGAGACCATCTTAGGCGTGAAAGCACAGGCGGTATGGAACACCGAACTGCTGTACACGGATGAGACGGCATACAACCTGAACAAGATGGGTTACAAAACCATCCTGACAGAGGGAGCCAAGCACGTGATCAGTTGGAAGACTCCGAACAAGGTTTATCAGTCAGCCGGTGCACCGAAGATGAAAGTGCTGTTGCGCAATGCGAACCTCAGCGATGAGTTGAGTTTCCATTTCTCAGATCCGAACTGGGGCAATTTCCCGATGGATGCGGAGAAATATGCAAACCAGCTGCAGGCTCTTCCGGAGGGTGAGGATATCATCAATATATGGGTCGGAGCGGAGACCTTCGGTATCCGTCAGAACGCCGGAAGCGGTATTTTCGATTTCCTGAAAGCCCTGCCCTATTTTGCTTTGGAGCGTGAGATGGGCTTCATGACCCCCTCCGAGGCAGCCAAGAAATTAGCAGCCGAGGATGTGTTATCGAGTCCGTATCCGTTAACCTGGAGCGGTGAGGCAAAGGATTTGAGCGTGTATGTGGGTAATGACCTGCAGCAGGAAGCTATCCACAAGCTGTATGCAGTAGCCGAGCGCGTTCATCTATGCCAGGACAAGAACCTGAAGACCAACTGGCTACGTTTGCAGGATGTGAACTATCTGCATAACATGAACCATATCGACCAAGGCGAGACCTATTATGAATCAGCCTATGATGCATTCATCAACTACATGAATGTATTATCCGACTTCCTGCAGAGCGTTGAGGAGCAATATCCGACCACGATTGAGAACGAGGAGTTGAACGAGTTGCTCAAGACCATCCGCAACCAGGAAGAAGAGATTCAGGAACTTCAAGCAAAACTGAAGAAAGCAAAGAAATAACCCCACCCATCCTCCCCGCATGGGGAGGGGAAAACGGGAACTTAGGAATTGAATATCCGAAGAGGTTATATAGTATTAGTGCTGTTGGCAGCGACCCTTGCGGCCGCTGCCAAACCGCCCCGTACCCGAACGGTAGTGAAGACATGGCAGATGCCTTCTTTCAGTGCCGTAGCGGATACTATTCCTTTTTCGCAGGACACGGCGATGCTCAATTATTTTGATATCGATATTGAGACCCGTTACTCTATGAGCAATGCGATGAACGGCAATATATTGGTATCTCCGTTGGAGTCCCGAATCATCCAAAAGCGGCAGTACACCATCGATGACCCGTTCGCGTTATGCTGGACACCGTATGTCGTCACTCCGCAGCAACAGCGGTTCTTCAACACTACCACCCCTTATTCGTCCATCGCCTACAAGAAAGGTTTCACCAACGGGCACGAAGAGAACGACGTCAGTTTTCTTTTCACCGGAAATATCAACCGCCGTCTGAATTTAGGCGTAGAGATGGAATATCTGAATTCGGCAGGCCACTACGCCCATACCGCGGGAAAGATTTTCCGAGGGAGCGTATGGGGCAGTTACAGCGGCGCGCACTATAGTATGCATGGTGCTTTCAGTTGGAGCAAGTTACGGTCATTCGACAACGGAGGTATTCAGAACGTGGAGGATTTAGGCGGCAAACTGAATGCAGAGGATATCCCGGTACGAATGAACGTGATGACGGGCTACCGGTACTTGAGCGGGTTCCTGCATAACCAATATGCCATCACGAAAGAGCGCGAATATATCGATTCGATAGAGGTGGTAGAGGAAGGCAAACGCGTCAAACGCGACACCGTCAAAACCGAGCATATCCCGCTGATCACTTTCTCGCATATCTTTGAGTTGAACAACTCCAACCGCCGGTATATAGAACAGGACGCCCGCCAGGGTTTTTACGAGCATACCTATTTTGACACCATCCGGACCAACGACACCACAGACGTGATGACAATCCGTAACAGTCTGGCCGTCACTTTCTGCGAGGAATACAACACGAAGCTGAAATTCGGAGCCTCGGTATTCGCGATGAATGAGTTCCAGCGTTTCCTATACGATTCGCTATGCTACGATATCACCAAGCCGTATTCCTACAAATGGCACAACAACACTTTTGTAGGCGGCTCTATCCACAAGCACAGTGGCACGCATGTATTATATAATGTAGAGGGGCAGGTATGCGTAGTAGGATACAAGATCGGTGAATTTGACATACACGGCTCTATTGATACGAAATTTCAATTAGGAGGGAATAATCTGGAAGTAAGTGCCCGCGCTTTTGTGAAGAGCGTCAAGCCGAGTCCTTATCTGCAGCATTTCAGTTCCAACCATATCCAATGGGAGAACAATTTCGGATTCACCTACCGTGTTTTAGGCGGAGCGACGGTAGCTTATCCCACCAAATGGTTCAAGCCGCGTATCGATTTCAGTTTTGAGAACCGTACCAACCCCATCTATGTCTCAGCCTCGGACTGGAAGCCGCAGCAGTATAACGGCAGTGTCCAGATTCTTACGGGCGACATTGTAGCAGACCTCACCACACCATGGATCAATCTGGAGAACCACGTGGTAATCCAACACACGACGAACAGCGATGTTCTGCCGGTTCCTCTGGTGCTGCTGCAACACCGGCTGTATTACCACGGCTCATGGTTCCGTCGCGCAATGGATGCGCAGATAGGCGTTGACCTGCGGTATTTCACCAAGTACCAAGCACCCGTATTATGCCCCGCTACGGGAATGTTTGCCACCCAGCAAACCGTGAAAATCGGTAATTATCCATGGATGAGCGTCTATGCCAATTTCTATGTACGCTCTATCCGCTTGCGCTTTTTTGCGCAATACCAACACCTGAACCACCTGTTTATGGACAAGAGTACGGATTACCTCGCCATGCCGGGCTATCCTACCAACCGCGATGTTTTCCGCGCGGGACTGGCATGGCATTTTTATAATTGATTATTGACAGTAAAAAGAGATATGGTAGTAACACAAAATTTGAATCGGATTATCGTCTATGCGCAAGAGGAGGCAGAACGACTGCAAAGCAATAAAACAGACATTGCGCATTTCATGCTGGCTATCCTGCGTCTGGTAGAATGCTCGGCGTATGACTTACTGCTGCGCACTTCTTTCCAGCCGGAGGAGGGCAAGGCTTATTTCGAGCAGCAGTTACGCAGTTTATCCGTTGTAAACGGCACCCCCCAGCAGCGTACTACTCAGGCCGACCGTATTCTCCGCATCGCGGAGGGCATCAGCCGTGAATACCAGGCAGAAGCGGTTTGTACGGCACATTTGTTGCTGGCTATCATGCGCGAACAGATTAATCCGGTAGCCTCTTATTTGGAGGAAGCATGGGGCATCAGTTTCGACCAGCTGGTGGAGTTATACGGTCAACCGCATTACAGCGGAGAGATACCGACCAACAGCAACAGCCAGACGGGCGATGTGAACGAGCCGGCATGGCAAACGGGACAGCCGCAGCAGAAGGGCAAGAAAAACAGCACGTCAGCATTGAACAAATACGGGCGCGACCTGACCAAATTAGCGGAAGAGGGGAAATTAGATCCGGTAGTAGGACGCGAAGTGGAGATAGAGCGCGTAGTACAGATTCTGAGCCGCCGCAAGAAGAATAATCCTATCCTGATCGGCGAACCGGGTGTTGGCAAGTCGGCTATCGTGGAAGGACTTGCGCTGCGCATCAAGGAGGATAAGACCGGAGCCCTGCATGGCAAACGGATTATCACGCTGGATATCGCATCCATGGTAGCGGGTACCACTTACCGCGGGCAGTTCGAGGAACGGATGAAAAATGTGATTAACGAACTGCTCAATCATCCTGAGATTATTCTTTTCATCGACGAGATCCATACCATCATAGGTGCGGGTAACGCCTCCGGTTCATTGGACGCAGCGAATATTCTGAAGCCCGCTCTGGCGCGCGGAGAGGTACAATGTATCGGAGCCACCACCACTGCAGAATACGCCAAGTCTATCGAGAAAGACGGAGCATTGGAACGCCGGTTCCAGAAAGTAACCGTCCGTCCGACAACGGGCGACGAGACCTTCCACATCCTGACCCACTTGAGCGAACATTACGCTCACTATCACCATGTCATTTACACGCGGGAAGTGCTGAAGGCATGCGTCGGACTGAGCGAACGATATATCACCGACCGTGCGTTCCCTGACAAAGCTATC
>DEIW01000162.1:5151-5316 GCA_002352705.1 Bacteroidales bacterium UBA2764
GGACGAAGTAGGAGCACGCAGTCACGCCCGCCAGCAAGGAGACGAGGAGACACAAGACGCCTATACCATCACCACAGAAGACGTAGCAGGCGTAGTGAGTATGATGAGCGGGGTACCGGTCCAGCGCGTAGCGACAGCCGAAAACGAAAGGCTGCGCACCTTAGG